>BJFP01000345.1 GCA_014189875.1 Verrucomicrobiota bacterium
AGTTCCGGATTCTGCTCCGCCGGGCCGCGCGGCGTGAAGAAGTTGTTTTCGCGTGCGAGGAACGCGGGAAGGTAGCGGTCCACGTCGAAGCAGAGGCCCTGAAATGCGCCGAGTTGGTCAAAGAGGGAACGGCGGACGACGAGGATATTTTCTTCTTTCATCGCCTCCGTTTACCGGGGCCTGGAATTTTTTGAGACAAAAAAATCGAACGGCGACGCCGTGTTGGTTGACTACATGACCTCCAGCCTGTGCATCACGAACCCTCTTCCGACGAATGGCGCAGTTGGCTGCGAACCAGCGGCCCGCGCTTTCTCCTCTACGCACGCCAGCAGACGCGGACCGGGTCGGACGCCGAGGACGTGCTGCAGGATGCGCTCGTCGAGTCATGGAAACGCGCCGACGGGATGCCGCCGGATGCGCTCGTTTTTGCCACCATCCGCCGCCGCGCGATCGATCTCGCTCGCAGCAGCGACCGCCGAAGTGTGCGGGAAATCGAGGCCGGCACGCCGGACGCGGACTGGTTTTCGCCCGATGTCGAAGAGCGCGAGACGCAACGCCTGCTGGAGGAAGCCGTGAAATCGCTGCAACCAAAATACCGCGAAGTCGTGACACTGAAGATCTGGGGCGGCCTGACATTCCAGGAAATCGCCGAAGCCACCGGTGTGCCGCTGAATACCGCCGCCTCGCGCTACCGTTACGCGCTCGAAGGACTGCGGGACATTTTGAAAGGAGTCGTGCTGTGAGCGACCACGATCCCATCGCTCCCATCGAGGACGCGCTGCAAAAATTGCGCCCGGCGGCACTCGAACCCTCGCTGATGGCCCGCCTCTCCGCCGCGCGCCAGCGCAGCAAGACGCCGCCGCAAAAATCCGCGTGGCGTGAACTGCTGCTGCGCTGGCTGCTGCCGGTCGCCACGAGTGCGTGCGTGGCTGTCATCACATTTTCATTGCTCGAACGGAACCGTTCGCACGAAGCGCGCGATGCTGGCGCGAAGACCGCTGCATCTGCCGATGCGCCGGCACCCGTCGAGAGCCGGGACTACCTCGTGAGCGCGCGTCCGGTGGGCATCATTGTCGCGCCGAATCAGCAGCCTTACCGCATCATGGACGTCGAGTGGCTGGAGCACGAAACCGTGCGCGCCGGCAGCGATGACCGTGCGCGGCACACCGCCACGACCCGCCGCGATGTGATCCCGGTCGCGCTCGAGATCTACTGAGGCGATCCGCATTCCGCTTTCGTTCAGTCCACACGCTCACAGCCATTTTTCCGACCGAAGAAAACACAATCCACATCCTTTCAATGAAACCAAACATACTCACCAAGATCATCGCCGCACTGTTGCTCGCACTCCCGTTCGCGCAGGCGGAAGAGAAGAAAGCCGTGGAGAAAAAGGAGGAGCACACGGAGGGCACGACGAATTCATCCTCGACCGTCGTCACGTCCGCCGATGGCACAGCGACCGTCACCATTGACATCAACGGCAAGAAGGAAACGCGCACCTTCAAGCTCGGCGACGGGAACAACACATTCAGCTTCGGGAATGACGGCGCATCGGGCGCAGTCAGCGTCGCTGGTGGCGCAGGCGGCACTCCCGGCCACCCAAAGATGCTGAATCCCAAACGCGAAAAAGGCCCGTGGATCGGCATCGCGATGGAGCCCGTGCATGACGTCGTCCGCGCACAGCTTTCGCTCGCACCGGGCGAGGGCATAGTGATCGGCCACGTCGCGCTGGAGAGCCCCGCGGCAAAGGCCGGCCTGCAGCCGAATGACATCCTGCTGCGCTTCGAGGATCAGATCCTCGTCGAGCCCGGACAGCTTCGGAAACTGATCGCGATGAAGAAGCCCGGCGACACCGTGAAGCTCACGGTGCTTCGCAAAGGCGAACGCAAGGACGCAAACGTCACGCTCATCGAGCACGAGATCGAGCCCGGCGAGCACGGCCCGATGCAGTGGCTGCAGATGGCGCCCGGCCCGCAAGGCTGGCAGATCGCCCCCGGCGCAAATCCCGGCGCGCGCGTGCAGGAGTTCATGAAGGAGCTGAAGGAAAAGCGGCCCGGCGTGATCGTGGACAAGCGCTCATGGACGACCGGCGATCCATCCGAGGCGGTGAAAGGACAGCTCGAAAAATTGCTGCGCAGCCTCGATGACGCGAAGGTTCCGAAGGAGCAGCTCGAACATCTCCGCAAGGAACTGGAACGCGCAAAACACGAAGTCGAGGAGCAGCTCGAAAACGCGAAGCGCAACCCCGAGAACAAGCCCGCCAAGCCGCACGAGAAGGAGAAGGGCGAGAAGAAGAAGCAGCCCGAGCCGCTGTAGTGTGGGGCCGACAATCTGTCGGCCCGTTTCGGCAGCGCGGCGATTTGGAATCCATCCGTAATGGTCGCATGACGGATGGATTCCCACGCCGGATGCGCTGAGCAGAGCACCCGCAGTGATGACTGCTGTTGCATCGTTCTTCGGATGAACCGGGCCGACAGCTTGTCGGTCGCACATTCATCGGCCCACGTCAGCGGCGTTTCTCCTCGGGGAGGATGAATGCGCTCTTGATCACATTGATGCGCGGCTTTCCCGTGCCGATGACGACCTCGACGATGTCGAAGCGAAAGCTCACCTCGGGCCTGTCGAGCAGCTTCAGCCATGCGCGTGCGCCGCGTGCGATGAGCGCCTCCTTTGCAAAATCCACGGCATCCGCGGGGCGTCCGCCTTCGTCGCTGGTGCGCGTCTTCACCTCGGCGAAGACGAGCGTGTCCTCCGCGACATCGCGCAGCACCAGGTCCACTTCACCTCCGCCCTTCGCGCGGAAATTCCTCCGCAGGATCTTGCAGCCGCTCTTGCGCAGGAATTTCTCGGCGAGCTTCTCACCGCGCCGCCCGAGCACATGGCGCGGATCAGAGTCCGAGTTCCGCCTGGCGGACCGGAAGAAAAGAGCGGCGATGGATTGGACAAGGCCCATGTTTTTTCAGCGCTGCGAGATGTTGTGGCGTGCCGTAGCCCTTGTGTCGGGCAAAATCGTAGCCGGGAAATTTTGCATCGTGCGCGACCATGATGCGATCGCGCGTGACCTTCGCGATGACGCTCGCCGCCGCGATACTGAAGCTGAGCGCATCGCCGCCGACGAGCGCGGTCTGCCCGATGGGAAACGGGCGCACAGGCAGGCCGTCAATGAGCACATGCTGCGGCTGCGGATCGAGCTTGGCGACGGCGCGGCGCATCGCCTCGTGCGTCGCGCGGAGGATGTTCAGCCGGTCAATCTCGTCGCTCTCCACGATCGCATGAGCCCATCGGATTTTCCCGTTCGTGGTGATCTCGGAAAAAATCGCATCGCGCCTGCGCTCGGTGAGCTGCTTCGAGTCGTTCAGCAAATCATGCCGGAATCCCTCCGGCAAAATCACCGCCGCGGCGACGACCGGCCCGGCAAGCGGCCCGCGCCCGGCCTCGTCCACGCCTGCGACAAAAAGCAAACCTCGCGCACGAAGAAGTTCCTCATGCGCGAGGCTGCAGGCCATCTGGGGGAATGGGGGGATGGCAGATTTTTCCGGAGACGCCGGGCGTTAGGCCGCGGCCGTCTCGACGGCCTCGGAACGCTCCTTGTCCTTCACCGCGAGGGCGGCCTTGCCGCTGCGGCCTCGGAGGTAGTTCAGCTTCGCGCGGCGCACGCTGCCCGCGTTCTCGACGGTGATTTTCGCGATGCGCGGCGAATGCAGCGGGAACACACGCTCGACGCCCTCGCCGTAGCTGATGCGGCGCACGGTGAAGTTCGCATTGATGTCCGTGCCGCGGAAGCCCATGACGATGCCGGTGAATTTCTGGACGCGCTCCTTGTCACCTTCCTTCACGATGGTGTGGACGCAGATGGTGTCGCCGACGTTGAAGGCTCCACGGTCTGCCTTGAGCTGCGATTTGTTGATTTTTTCGATGATGTTCGACATAAGTCCTTTGGAGTTAAAAAAGGGGCGGCGTATTTAACTGATCCGCACCGGCACGCAACCGAAATCTCCTGCATTCGTTCAAACCGATCGAAACCACGCATGGACACGAAGGCAAACGACTGGAATCCCCATCGGAGGAGCCGCGAAATATGGGCGCACCTTCCGATCATTCGTGTCCATTCGTGTCTATTCGTGGTTCAAAATGAGCCGCCACCATTTCCAAGAATCTCCGATCACTCTGCACATGGATGAAATCATAGACCTTCACAGCGACCAATACTTCATGGGCGAGGCCCTGCGGCAGGCGCACCGCGCATGGGAACGCGAGGAGGTTCCCGTCGGCGCAGTGATCGTCCACGGCGGGCGTATCATCGCCCGCGCGTGCAACCAGGTGGAGACGCTGAAGGACGCGACGGCCCACGCCGAGATGCTCGCGATCACACAGGCCGAGAGCGCCATCGGCGACTGGCGACTGAACGAATGCGACCTCTACGTGACGAAGGAACCCTGCCCGATGTGCGCCGGCGCGCTCGTGCATGTGCGGATGCGGCGAGTGGTTTTCGGCTGCGCTTCGCCGAAAGACGGCGGCGCTGGCGGAGTCGTGGATCTCCTCCGGCACCCGAAGCTGAACCACCAGTGCGATGTCACGCCCGGAGTGCGCGAGCGGGAGTGCGCGGAGATGCTTC
>BJFP01000346.1 GCA_014189875.1 Verrucomicrobiota bacterium
GCGTAGCGAAGCGAACATTCGACGCGATCTGGCAAACGCAGAGTCGCAGATGACGAGGATGGATGGAGAGCAGCGCAAAGCGGCAGGAGTAGTTGAAGCGCGCCGCAACGCCTTGGCCCAAGAGGAGACAACGGCACGTGATGCTCGGCATGCCGTAGCCGGACAGAATCGCAGCGAGCTACAACGTCGCGTTGCGGAGTGTGACAAGAAGCGCCAGCCGCTGCGCGATGAACTTGCCCGCATAGCAGCCGAACTTGAGCAAATTCGTGAGGCGGTGCTGAAGGAGGCACGCATTGTCGGAGCCACCGTAACGCGGACGTATCTTCGCCCGACGGAGTTCGCCGCTTTCGATACAGTGATCATCGACGAGGCGTCGATGATTCTGCTACCCGCTGTTTTCCACGCAGCCGGTCTGGCAACCGAGCGCGTGGTGGTGGCTGGCGATTTCCGCCAACTCCCGCCGATCGTGCAGACAGAACAAAAGGCGCTGCACGAAATTCTGGCGTTTGATGTTTTTCACGCGTCAGGAATCGCACGAGAGGCTGAAAGAGGCACGCCACCGAGGTTCGCAAAACTGATGACGCAATTTCGGATGGACGACGAATTATGCCGTCCCATCTCCAGTGCGTTTTATGGCGGCGAGCTGATGACTTCCGAGGATCGTGAAAGCTCGCCGCTTTCGCTGCCAGAACCATTCTCGCAACACCTGACCATCGTAGATACGTCGCGGGTGTGGCCGTTTGCGACTCGGAACCTGTTTCAATCACGCTTCAATCTGATGCACGCACTCGCCATCCGAAATCTGGTGCTGCATCTCCGCGATGCTGACAGCATCAAGGATGAGCGTGGACGGGGCACGGTCGGACTTTGCACGCCTTACGCAGCGCAGGCAAAACTTCTGCGCGAGGTGCTCAAGTCTCACGGCTTGGAAAAAGTCGTTCGCGCAAGCACCGCGCACGGCTTCCAAGGCGACGAGCGATCCATTCTCGTGCTCGATCTCGTGGACAGCATCGGCGAACGAAATGTCGGGCTGTTTCTTCAAGCCAATCAGCTCGAAGATACGGGAGCAAAATTGCAAAACGTCGCGCTGAGTCGCGGGAAAGAGGCGATCATCATCGTGGCGAATCTCACATTCCTTGACGCGAAACTACCGGGGGACGCCATTCTGCGCGGACTGCTCCACGATCTACAGCGGGCCGGACGCATCGTGGATGTTCGCGATGTGCTTGCGCTCAGGCCGGTGCTCGATGATCTGCGTCGCTTTGGGCCACAGCCGGGCATTGACCCGGAAGCACTGCGCACGGGGCTTTTCGGAGGGCGCGATTTCGCACGCCTCGCGCGCTTGGACATGGAGCTAGCGAAGGAAGCCATCGTCCTCTTCTCCGGCTACATCACACCTGACCGAACGGCGGCAATGGGTGACTTGCTCCGGCACAGAATCGCCGAAGGCGTCCGTGTTCGTTGTGTGACCCGTCCACCGCGATTCAATGGAAGCATTCCAGAAGAACTTGGACGCGCAGCGTTGGATGCGCTTGAGGCTTTGGGTGCGATTGTGGATTTGCGCTCTGAGATTCACGAGAAGGTCGTGCTCGTGGATGGCCGCGTTGCATGGTTCGGCTCACTCAACCCGCTCTCGCACACCGCCCGCACGAGTGAGTTGATGGCCCGCGTTGAAGATCCAGCATTGGTGCAACATCTGGCAGGCTTGCTCTCAATCCGGCGTCGCACAGCCGACGGCTCCGACGCCGAGAACATCGTTGCCGAGAATCCGCGTTGTGAGAAGTGCGGTGGATGGAGTGTGTTCTTTCGGCGAGGCCGTTTCGGACCATTCTTTGGCTGTGAAAAACCCGAATGTCATTGGAGCCAAAGTTTAGACGCGACTTCCCGCCCTTCTGGTCAAACCGGCAAGCGACGCGAGGCGGATGCTGACGACGAAAAAGCACTCAAACAGAAGTGCCCAAAATGCGGCTCGGCGGTGAAGAAGAGAAGCGGGCGCTTCGGCGACTTCTACAGTTGCAGTCGTTACCCGCAATGCGACGGAAAGATTGAGGACAAGCCCCGCCGCAAAAAGAAGAAATGACCGCAGTGCCCGCGTGCCGTTTCAGACCGACCGCACCACGCACGAGGCGGTTGATTTTTCCACAGAGACGGAACACCGAGCACGTGAAGAAGGCGCTTAACTCGCTGGAGTTCCTCGTCGTGCAGGAAATCTTCATGAGCGGGACCGCGAAGTTCGCGAACGTCGTGCTGCCCGGCGCATCGTTCTTTGAAAAAAGCGGCACGTTCACGAATGGCGAGCGCCGCGTGCAGCGCGTGAACGAAGTCATCCCGCCGCTCGCCGGCACGAAGACCGACGGCCAGATCGTCGTGGACATCATGAACCGCATGGGCATCCCGCAGCCCGACTACACGCCCGACGGCGTCCTCGCCGAAATCGCGCGCGTCGTCCCATTTTTCAAAGGCGCCGTGTGGGAAAAACTCGGCGACAACGGCAAACAGTGGCCCATCCAGGAAGGCTGCATCGGCACCGAAATCCTCCACACCGACACCTTCAAGCGCGGCCTCGGCAAATTCCACTTCTTCGCATTCAAGGAATCGCGCGAAATCGTGCAGCACCACGGCGAATTCCCCTTCATCCTCACCACCGGCCGCGTGCTGGAGCACTACAATTGCGGCACCATGACCCGCCGCACCGGCAACGCCCGGATCGTCACCGAGGACGTCCTCGCCATCCACCCCGCCGACGCCGCGAAAAAACAAATCACCACCGGCGACCTCGTCCGCATCTTCTCCGCCCGCGGCGAAGTGCGCATCCACGCCAAGGTCTCCGACGAAGTGAAACCCGGCATCCTCTACACCACCTTCCACTTCCCCGAACACCTCGTGAACGTCGTCACCAGCAGCGAGTGCGACGAGGACACCATGTGCCCCGAATACAAGGTCGTCGCGGTGGATGTGGAGCGGGTGAATGCGCCGGTGGAAAAGAAGGCCGCGCAGCCGGAAACGGTCGCGGCGAAGTGAGACGGGTAGATGACTCCGCTCGGCTCGCGGAGTTTCCCGCTCAAGGCCAACTGCCAGTCTTTTGGATGGTGAGCGACGCGATCTGGCGCTCATCATTCGTAAACCTGAATGCCAAGACCGCTCATCCAACGCAGCACGGAAGAATTGTCGGTGCTCTTCGATGAGTGGCGGAATGACCACGCCAATCTGCGTGTGTTGTTTGACGAGCTTCAACATCGGGATCGACCACGCGCGGTGAAATTGCGTGAACAAGTAGAACAGGTGTTGCGTGGAGGACATGCCGAGCAGGCGGACGACAAGAACAGATCCAAGCAAGGTGAGTTGCCGCTTTCGGAAAATGGCGGTGCCGCGAAGCGAACGGAAAAGAAGAAGGCGAAAGACGAAAAACCGCCAGCGCCGCAACCCAAGACGACAACACGCGCGCAACAGCCGCGTGACGAGCCGGAGCCTTACTCCAAGTTCACGCTCATCCAGCCGCTCGGCGTGTCAGGCCGCCCGACGCCATACCGGCCCGAAATGCTGAATGACCTTCGCCTTGATGTGTCGCCGGGCGATCCGCTCGTGAAGATTTACCGCGTAGCCTTGGCGGAATTGATCCTCGAAATGAAGCAGCGGAAGATCGGCCACCGCCAATTCATCCTCGAAGACGGTGAGCTTGTGAGCACCGAGGGAAGCGGGTTTTCGTATCAATTCGAGTTTGCGGAAGACGCCAACCTTTTTGAAGGAGCGCAGATTGAACTTGTGATTGGTGGGCGCTCCGTCAGCGGCAGCCTGACGGCGATCTTGCAAGGCCGCATCGTCATCACGCTTTCGGAGGACTACGGCGCGAACATCGGGGCGTGCGTTCTCCGCATCGACAACACGGCTCTGATCCAAGCGCTGCATGACCGCTTGCAGAAGATCGAAAACGGTGAAGTCACCACGTTCAGAGCTGATTTTGCGACGAAGCTCATCACGAACGAAGGCGATGCGCGGCCACCGGCGCCGTTGCCGAAACAAAAGTGCTCCGACCTCAACGAGGAAAAGCAGCGGTTCATTCGCGTTGCGCTCGCCAACGAAATTTCGTGGCTGTGGGGACCGCCGGGAACAGGAAAGACCAGAACTCTGACTGTCCTCGCGCGGCTGCTCTACGACGACGGTAAACGAATCCTCATTTGCTCGAATACGAATCAGGCGGTCGATCAAGTCTTGCTCCAGCTATGCGACGAGATGCGCAAAGCCGGAGACGCGACACTCGATGAAGGGCGGGTTGTGCGGCTGGGACGCATTGAGCATGACGAACTCCGCCGTAAATATGAGGACACGATCACCATTGAGGGAATTGTCGCCCGGAAGTCTGAGGAGCTACATCGCCGCAAGACTCAAATCGAAACGGAACTGCTGCGTCTTGGGTCTGAAATCGCAGGCGCGGAAGCCATCTTGCGACGTTTCGCGGAACTTGATGGGGCCGAGGCTGCGCTAGTCTCCGCTCGTGCCGCACTCTCTCTTGCTGAATCGAAGTTCAACGAGTGCGCGACAGCAGCGCGAGGTGCGACCGCATCGCGTGCGAGCTTGCAGGAGGAGTTGGCTACATG
>BJFP01000347.1 GCA_014189875.1 Verrucomicrobiota bacterium
ATGGGCAGAGCCAGCTCGCGGCTGAGCGCATCGAGCGGCTCGCCGCGCAGCAGGCGGAGGACGGCCTCGGCCTTGCGTGCGGCGTGCCATCGGCGGGGTGGAGGCAGCGGCGCTCCGGCCCCGCCTGCGGCGGCTCCGGTCGGGCTACGCCCTCCCTGCGCCGCCGCAGGCGGGGCCGGAAGGGATTCGTGTGATGTGTGGGTGTTGGTATTGGGCACAGGGTTCATGGTGTTTGGGTTGCCCTATCCCGTGTCCAAAGAATTCGGTGGCGGCATACCGAAAACAGAAGGTCTATCCGCAATACAGCTCGAATCCCATAGTTCTGTGGAAGTTGATCGAGAAGACATCAGCGCAGCACGGTCCACTGATAGTCGTGAAAAAACAGGGGCGCTGGTGGGCTTCCTTCGGAAATGCCGCAACGAGAGATGCGCGCAGTGTTGGGGTTTCCATTTGCCTTGCAGCGCTTGATGCCACGGGTCTCGCGGTCGAAATCGATCATGACCGAATAGATGCTGAATTGGGTCACAGACCCGGAGAACTGGAAGAAGAAGAACCGCAGGCAGCCTCGGATTCAACACGCTGAGATTCCCTTCGTCTCGAACACTACCGCGAGAGCATCGAACCGCACCTCCAGAGTCCCGCTCCTACTTGCCGATTGAGCACGGTGTTCTGCAACGACTGGCTGAAATCGCTCGAAACGACCTCAATGAACTCTTCAAACGGCGTCCCAAACGCGCAGAAGCCTACCGAGACCGTGTGCTGTGCATCGCATTGTGCCAGGGTGCAGCGAATCATTTCCTCGATGGCAAGACGGGCATCAACGATTTCGACGTTTACACCTTCTACCGACAGAACCCGCAGAAGCCGTGGTATGCGAAGCGCATCAAGAACTACGACGAGGCGCAGGCCCGGCTGGAGCGCGCAGCATGGAATGTGCGCGCGTGTCTCGACTCGAATTGACACGACCCTGCCTCCTCCGCGTCTCGGTGTTCAGAAGAGCGGTCGCATTGCCGCCCTCGGACTGTTGCGAAACGGTCAGCCTCTCAAGCTTTGGCGGCCACGGCTTCGACGTGATGTTCGCCCTTCAAAACCTGTGTCCACTGCACGGCGTCGGTCCAGCGGAGGATGTGGCCTTTCCACGTCGGGCCGGCGAACACGCCATTTCCGAAAACGCAGTTCAGCGGCGCATCCTTGTCGGGGCGGCGCGTCCAATGTCCGCCGTCGTGTGAGAAGTAATACCGACTTTCAAAATAAAGAGGACACATGGGAGCGCGTCGCGAACATGCCCCCGAAAACTCTCCGCGACCTTTGCAGCGGATTCGGTGTTTGAAATCGTCCCCATGAAAAAACTCACCCTCTCATTCATCGTCGCGCTTGTCGGGAGCGTCTCCCTCTTTGCACAAGATGCCGCCGGGGATATTGATTACGAAAAGGCACGCCAGCTTTTTGAACGGCAGAAATCCGGCCAGACTTTGACGGCGGACGAGCGCGCATACGTCGCACGCGCGATGGCGAGCAAGGGCGGACTGAATCCCGAACCATACGCGTATGAGAGCGCCTTTGCCGCGCGCTGGCTCATCCAGCGGCAGGTGAAGGGCGACGGGGAACTCGCGGAGGCGAAGTCCCCTCTCCTGCTCTGGGGCCCGTATCTCTGGGCCGACGGCACGAAGGGCCGCAAGCTCGACAGCCTCGTGTGGGAGCGCAGTGATTTCGGCAGCGACGGCGTGCATCCGGGTGAATCGGGCCGCGAAAAAGTGAGCAAGCTGCTGCTGAATTTTCTCACGAACGATCCGCTCGCGAAATCGTGGTTCGCCAAATAGCACGGGCTCCGCGCATCGCGGGACCGCGATTGGCGATTGAACTCCCTTGCCGGGATTGCCGATGGTGCGCGCGCCGTGCTCGTCCTCGATGTCTTCACCCAAGTCCTGCTGCCGATCCTGATCATGTTCGGCGCGGGCTGGGCGCTGGATCGGAAGTGGAAGCTCGATCTCGCCACGGTGGTGAAGCTGAACATCAACGTCTTCGTCCCCGCGTTCATTTTCTATGAGCTGATGACCAAGACCGTCGCCGGCCGCGATGCGTGGCTGGCGGTCGCATACACGGTGTCGGTCGTCGTCGTGCTCTTCGTCATCGCCGGGATCATCGGATGGTGGCGCGGCTACTCGATCGCACAAACGCGCTCGATGCAGATCGCGAGCGTCTTTTACAATTCGGCGAACTACGGCATTCCGCTCATGCACCTCGCGTACCCCGGCCCGAGCGAGGCGCTGCAGGTGTTCATCGTGCTCGTGCAGAACATCGGCAATTTCACTGTCGGCATCTTCCTCGTCTCCTCGGCGAAAAATCGCGGCTGGCGCGCGGTGCTGCCGATGCTGCGGCAGACGAGCATCTGGGCCGTCGCGCTTGCGCTCATTGCGCGCGGCATTCACGGCAGCTTCGACCCGGAGAACTTCGTGCCCTCGATGCGCTGGCTCTGGATGCCGGTGAAATATTTCCACGACGGCCTCGTCGCGATGGCGCTCATCACGCTCGGCGTGCAGCTCTCGAAGACCGCGGCACGCGCGACGCTGCCGCGCCTCGGCTGGGCGCTCACGCTGCGGCTGCTCGTCGGCCCGCTCGTCGGCTGGGGAATGGCGCTGCTCTTCGGCTTTCACGGCGAGCTGCTGAAGACGATGATCCTCAGCACGGCATTTCCCACCGCGGTGAACACGGCGCTCATCGCACATGAGTTCAAGGCGGACACGGAATACGCGACCGGCGCGGTGTTCTGGAGCACGATGTTCAGCATGGTCACGGTGACGACGCTGATCGTGATTTTGAAGGTCGTGTAAAAAGCGCCCGCCTCCTGCCTTCGGCGGTTACGGCGTGCTGACGAATGCCTCGGCCACGCTGTCTGCGAGCAATTTTCCGCGGCGCGTGAGACACACAATTCCTTCGCTGCGCGTGACGAGGCCGAGCTTCTCGAACTCCGCCATCGCACCGCTCCACCGCCCGATTTCCTCCGCCGGAATCCCCTCGGCCATGCGGATTCGGAATGCCGCGATCTCGCCTGCGCGCACATCGGCACTGAGCGTTTCCGTGAAGCCTGTGGCCGCTTCGCCCGCGAGCATCGCGCGCGTGTAGCCCGCGGTGTCGCGCACATTTTCCCATCGCGAAAATCCGACCGTGCTGAATGCGCCCGGCCCGAAGCCGAGGTAGTCCGCGCCGAGCCAGTAGGCGCGGTTGTGCTGCGACTCGCGGGCGCTGTGCGAGCCGCCGTCGCTCCGCGCGTAGTTCGAGATTTCGTATTGCGCGAAACCGCCCGCGCTCAGCGTGTCCATCGTCTCCTCGAAAAGCTGCGCATCGCGCTCGACATCCTGCCGATAATCGCCGCCCGCGAGCTTCTGAAAATATGCCGTGTCCTCCTCGTAGGTGAGGCAGTAGCTCGAAATGTGATCGGGCTTCAGCGCGATCGTCTTTTCCAAAGTCGCACGCCACTGCGACGGACGCTGGCCCGGCACGGCGAACATGAGATCGAGATTCACCGCGGGGATTTCCGCCGCGCGCAGAATTTCATACGTGCGTTCCGCCGCCGCCGCGTTGTGGATGCGCCCGAGCGTCTTCAGCAGCGCATCGTCCCACGACTGCACTCCGAGGCTCACGCGCGTCACGCCCATGTCCCGCAGCAACCGCGCCTTTTCCTCGCGCACCGTCGCGGGGTTCGCCTCCACGGTCCATTCGCGCAGCGCGGAAAGATCGAGCCGCGAGCCCAGGCCGCCGAGAAGATATTCGAGTTGATCGGTGAGGAGCGAAGTCGGCGTGCCGCCGCCGAAGTAGATCGTCTCGGGACGCAGCGTGAATCTTTCCCCCGCCCGCTCCACCTCGCGCAGAAGCGCATCGAGGAATTCCCGGTTCTTGTTCTTCGCGCCGACCTCGACGTAGAAGCTGCAATACGGACACAGCTTCGGACAGAACGGGATGTGGAAGTAGAGGTGCCGGATGGTCACTCGCGGTGTTTCGGGAGGCATATCGTCCCGTCAGCGATTCCCTTCACCAACTTGCCAAGCGATTCGGTCGAAGGAGAGCAGCCGCTCCGAATGCTGACGCCATCACGACGATTGCTAAAAAAGCGCGACGCCAGTTTCGCGAATAATTCAGGCGACAATATATTGAGCGCAAGAAAACCGTAGGCTTTGGCCGCCGGCGTGCCATCCGCGATCAGCCGCAAAGCGTCGTCCACGACCGGATTTTGCTGCATGAACACGCGGAATGTTCGTTCATTCTCTGAAGTCGCCGCAGCGACTCCCCACCCCCAAACAGAAAAATAATCGGCCCGTTTGAGAATCCCGCCGAGCCTTTGAGCGGCAGTTTCTGCCGCATCCAATCGCTGGAAATTTAGAACGAGCGCCAGCAGTGCGGCGACGATGGCACGCCAGCGATTCATGGCACGCGCTACTCCCTGCCCTTCTCTGAGCTGACGCGCTTGGTGAGCGCGTGCTCCACCTTCGTCGCGTAGTCGCCCACACTCGGATCGATCTCGCGGATTTTTTGGAAGAGCGCGTGGTTGTAGGCTGCGGATGCCTTCGCGGCTGCGGCCT
>BJFP01000348.1 GCA_014189875.1 Verrucomicrobiota bacterium
CCGCGGATCCAGCCCTTGCGATCCACGAGGACGAGCTTCGTGCTGTGGATGAATTTTTCCTTTTCGTACACGCTGTCCGCTTCGACGAGCGCGAGCTTGAAGCCCTTGATGCTGAGATCGAAAACTGTATCGCGCGGGCCGGTGACAAATGCCCATCGTGAATCCGCGCCGAGGCTCTCAGCGTACTTCGTCATCACCTCGGGCGTGTCGTTCGCTGGGTCGGTGCTGATCGAGACGAATCGGACGTTCTGCTCCTTCGCGAGCGCTCCGTGAATTTCCTTCATGCGTTTACTGAGCATGAGGCAGGTCCCGGGACATGAGGTGAAGAAGAAATCCGCGACCCACACTTTGCCGCGCAACGATGCGGAGCCGAACGGCTGCCCGCCGCGCTCGGTGAGGGTGAACTGAGGAAGTTCGAAGTGCTTCGGCAGCGGCTTCTGTTCCTTGCAGGCCACGAGGAAAAGTGCGGCGAGGAAGATGGCGAGGCGGAATGCGATCACGGCAGCGGGACGGTGAGCCTCGGGGCGGGTGGGCGTCCCGACTGCAGTGTTCCGCATACTGCGGAACACTCCTTGGCATCGGGAGAGACTCGGTCGCAAGCTGACGTCCTCCGGGTGCGACGCAATATGCGTCGCACGAGAGGCGAGGACGCCCACGCTACCCGAGGCATGTCGCCCGGCATTCGCGCGAGTAAAAATTTTTGCGGCCAGTTTCACGCCTTTGTCAAAATCATGAGGCCGAGGATGAGCGGGAGGTAGATGATGCTCGCGAAGAAGAGCCGGCGTGCGACAGGACGCGAGCGGTCTGCGAAAAAGTTCAGCGCGGCGAGAAAGAAGACGGAGTTGATCACCAGCGCGCCGCCGAGGTAGGTGCCGCCGGCCTCGCCGGTGTTGAACGGCACGAGCGTGGCGGCAGTGAGCAGCAGTGTGAAGATGAGGCTCGTCGCGGCGGTCGCCACGCCGGTTTGATCATTGCGTTTCAACATGACGAGTCCCGCGCCGCGGTACTGGTCGCGGTGCATCCATGCAATCGCGAGGAAGTGCGGCATCTGCCAGGTGAAGAGGATCGCGAAGAGCACCCATGCGCCGAGCGTGAGGTGCGTATTTGCGGCGGCCCAGCCGACGACGGGCGGGATTGCGCCGCTCACTGCTCCGACGAGCGTACACCATGCGGTGCGGCGTTTCAGCGGCGTGTAGATCAGCACGTAGATCACGATGGTGCTGGCGGCGAGCGCGGCGCTGAGAAAATTGACGGCGAGCGCAAGCCATGCGGTTCCGGCAGCACCGAGAGCGATGGCGATCCAGAATGCGGCGCTTTTATTCATGCGCCCGGCGACGATGGGGCGATCCAGCGTGCGCGTCATGAGTGCGTCCACCTTCACTTCCCAGAGCTGGTTGAACGCGGCGGCGCTCGCGGCGCAGAGCGCGGTGCCGAGCATGGCCTGGATGAGCCGCAGCCATTCGATGTGCGCCGCACCCATCCAGTAGCCGACGAAGGTGGTGATGAGCACGAGGAGGTTCAGCCGCGCCTTCGTGAGATCGAGCAAATCCGCGAGGATGCCGGGCTCGGCATTCGCGTGCGGGATTTCGGTGGTGGCGGCTGGGTTGCTCAATGGGACGAGGAGGCAGGAGTCAGAGGTCAGTAATCAGCCGCTTCACTGAGCACTGAGAACTGAGCACTGAGAACTCTTTTCACACCGCGCGCAGCCTCCCCGCACGGGCAAAATACAGCGCCGCGGTCGCGCAGAATGCCGCTCCGACTACGACGTGCGTGTTCGTGATGTGCGCCTGCCGCACTTTCCAAATCACGAGCACGCCGAGCGTGAACTGCACCAGCACGAGCGCGAGCAGCGCCCATCCGACGTGCGCGAGACGCGCAAGCTGCGGGCTGCCGGCGGCGCGCTTCGCTGTGCCGATCGCCATGCCGATGACATGGCCCGCGATCAGGATCGGAAGGATGCGCGTGTGGATGAAATGGATCGCGATTTCGTGACTCCACGCGACGGGCAGCAGGCTGCCGGGCTGCGCGGCGGGCCAGGATGGAATCAACATCCCGATGCCCTTGTGCCGGAGGTACGCGGCGCATGCGAGCTGCGCAAAGTAGAGGCCGAGCAGCGCGATGGCCATGCGGCGGAATTTTCCGGCCTTCTTGTGCGATGCATCCGCGAGTTCGCTCCACACGGGCGAGAGGCGCGCGGCGAGGAAGACGACAAGCACGAGAAATGCCTGCGCGGTGATGGCGTGGAAGACGCGGAAGATGATCGCGGATTCCGGCGAGACGTGCGCTTCGATGAGCACGCGCAATCCGCCGAGGATAGCCTGCAGCGAGACGAGCCATGCGGCGGCGAGCGCGAGGATCTGCTCCGTGGTGCGAGGGCCTTTGTGCCTCGCGAGGAGGACGGAGGAAAATGTGAGCACGTTCACCGTCATGCCAACGACGCTGGCGATCGCACCCGCGATTTTTTTCGGATCGCCGGCGATGACCGAGACCGCATCCGGCGGGCACAATTTCCATGCGACAATTCCCGCGACCACACCAGTGATCGGGCCGACTGCGAGCGCGATCCAGTTTTTCCACAGTGCGCAGCCGAGCACGGCAGTCATGATCGCAGTGAGCGTGGCGATGAGGCGGTGCGAGTGTTCGAGCGCCTTGAGCATGTGCTGCGTCCAGCCGGGCGGATTTACGGAGCCGTCGCTGAGCGGCCACGTCTCGAATGCCATGCCCGCGCCGCTCGTGGTGACCATGCCGCCGACGAGAATGAGCGCGAAGGTGAGCGCGACGTAGCACTTCGCGAGCGGGGATATCCAGGGCTGTTGCGGCGCGGCGGTCATCGGTGCGAATCAGTTACGCTAGTGAGCGCCAGTTGGACGTTGAATGTTAAACGCTGGACGTTTGGCCCCCCGCAGACGCGGTGCGAAACTGCGGAGGCGTGCGGGAACTGAAGGGCCGCTGCGCGGGGCTCAACGTTTAACGTCAAACGTTTAGCGTCAAACGTCCAAAGGGTGCGGCCGCGGTTCTGTCTCGCGATTCTTTTTGTGACGATCGGGTGCAAGAATTTGCCCGCCTCCTGCCGTCGGCGGCTACGGATCAATGCGCCTTTTTCTCGCCGTGACCGGAACCGTGCACGGCGGCTTTCTTTGCGAGTTCGGCCTTCTCGGCTTCGATCTGCTTCTCAATTTCGACCTTCTGCTTTTTCAAACTGGCCTGCGTGATGGCGAGCGAATCCTTGTACCACGCGTCGAAATCTTTCTTGTCCTCGACGACGTATTTCGCGGCCATGTTCGAATGTCCGGCTCCGCAGAGCTGCGCGCAGATGATCTGCCATTCGCCGTTCGAGACGGGGCGGAACCACTGCGGCGCTTCGGTGCCGGGGATGGCGTCCTGCTGGATGCGCATCTCGTGCAGCGCGAAGCCGTGGATCACGTCGAGCGAACTCACGCGGACGACGGTGGCTTGATGGTTCGCAAGGTGCAGGGTGCCGCCGACTCCGCCCGTGAGGACGTCATCCCCGCCATCGGAGTCGGTGGGATCAATGCCGAGCGGATTGGTCGCGGTTATGAAGCGGATGTTCTGGCGACCAAATTTCCCATCCGGCCCGGCATAGTGAAAGTGCCAGCCGAACTGGAAACCGATTGCGCGGACTTTCAGCGCACCGTCCTTTTCGTTGTCGGGGATTTCGTTTACGCGCTTGCCCCAGAGCGGGAGCGCGAAACCGAGAAGAATCACGGCCTCGATGATGACCACGCCCACTTCCAAATGAGTGGAGAGGTGACTGCGGACGCCGTGGTAGTCGGCCTTCGGATTGCGCGACTTGCGGAAGCGGAAGACGCAGACGAGGAAGAACGTGCCCCATCCGACAAAGAGCAGCAGCATGAACCAGTGGCAGAAGTTCAGCATGTGATCGATCTCCTTGCCATGCTCCGAATGGTTCGGGAGCATGCCCATGAGCTTGTTCAGATCGAAATAGTCTGTGAGTGCGGCGAGTGTCATTTCAGCATTCTTCGGGTTCGGCAGTCAGGTTTTCGACAAACTGGACGTCTGCGGGGATTTGCCGGTTTCCGCGACGCCAAAGGTAAATCATCGTCGCTCCGGTCGCGATGAAGATGAAGCCGACCAGCGAGAGGAGCGTCCACAGCGTGGCGTCGGACGCGATGGCGAGCGCGGAATTCGGGTCGCCCATGCACACGGCGCAGGCGGACGCATTTTCCTGCATCGCCGCGACCACGGCCAGCAGCGTGAAAAGTGGGATGCAGCGCTTCATAGGATGAGCTTGCGAGTCTTCCACAGGAACCACACGCCGTAGATCGGGAGCAGTGCGGCGGCGGTGGCGAAGATCCATGTGCAGGTCTTCGCAATATCATTCGCAACACACCACCAAGCCACGCCCGCACAGAGGAGCGTACTCAGGATGATGAAGCAGATGTGGAAGATTTTCAGCGACATCAGTGGAGGGTATGCCCCGTCGTCATGATGGGATTAAAATATGCCAGAAGGCAGAGGACGAAAAGTCCGAGGCAGAAGAAGAAGGTGAAGAGCAGCGGGATCCAGATGTTCCGCTTTTCGGACTTCAA
>BJFP01000349.1 GCA_014189875.1 Verrucomicrobiota bacterium
CCAGGGCCAGCAGATCCGGCTTGTCGCCGAGCAGATCGCGGCGGACCGCTTCCACGCCGTTGACATAGACCACCACCCCGCCCAGATACTCCAGCGAGAGGCGGCAGGACTTCACCTGCGCCGGGTCCTTCACCTCGAACTTGCCGCGCACGATCAGGGCCGCCGTGGCTCCATACCGCGTTTGTGGGCGGTTCCACTCCCCCCCGGCAGGTGTCGGCAGAGGCAGGCGGACACGCGGCCACGTTCCGTCGTCCATATTAACGCCAGCCCAATTGGTCGGCGGCAGAGGGGAAGACGCGGTCGAAGTCGCGGGCTTCGGTGCGATGCCGGGCCATACTCCGGATGTCCCCGCCGGAAGCCCCAGCGGAGTGAGATCCCACGGCTCCAGCTTGCCGTCGGCCGTGCGCGCAAAGGCGCAGCGCGATACAGCGAAGTGCCGCCACAGGCTGTTGTCGTCCAGCACCACGCTGGCGTCCGCGTTTGCACCAGCCGTGACCGCCGGCTCCGCGCCGAGGCCGGAAGTGGCCAGCGCCAGTCCCATCAGTGCCGTGAACATGCATTTCGTGATGATAGACGGCAGGAAATCGGTTCCGCACCCGCCACGCCGTGGACGGCCGGAACTCGGGCAGACATCGCGGATGCGGAGAGAGAGCGACTGGTCGGGCGTCGGCAGGGTCATGGGGTCAATGAGTTTCATTTTGATGGAAGGTTGTCGCTGGTCGGCGGTGAAATACCTGAAGACTTGGAAAGTCATAGGGGAAAAGACGGGCGCATCATTCTTTACACCGGACTACCTACCAAATCCGGGAACCCGCATGTGCGAAGCCTGGGATTCTCCCACGGATGGCATGCCTATTTGGCAATCCCCGCATACGGATACTTGGAGACCATGTCCCATGCGAGCTTCTGCAGGATCGCCCGTTGCTCATCGGTCAATCCGTCACCGTCCTTCCCCGGAAACTTGAGCCCTTCCGGCGACATCCGATATAGGGCCGCAAAGTGCATATAAGCGCCCAGTCGCGCTCCAAGGTGTCCCTGGTGCGGCATGTGGTCGCCTCCAATTACGGAATTCCTTTGTTTCGTTATGCCCGGGAACTTTCCGGCCACGATCATCTTCCGCACCTCCAGCATCCCGTCCCCGAGCGGCACGAGGAAGACGACTCGCTTGCCGGCCTTGGCATTGACCTCGTCCACATAGGCCTCCTGCTCTTTGCGGTACTTTTCCATCTTGGTTTGATACTCCGCGAGGTCCGTTTGCTCATACTCCTCGGGCAACTTGATCTCGTTTCGTCCATCATGCGTCAGCCACGGCATCTGCATGAGGACGCGGAAATTGGGATTGTGCTTGGGGCCGAGTTCCACGAGGGTTGGCAGGAATTTGGGGAACTCCGGTCCCGTCGAATTGTGCTGCCAGACGTAGGCGTCGATTTCGCCCTTTTCGAGCAGCGGCGTCAGGTCCTCAATGCGGCCGCTGTTGAGGCCCTGCTTGTTGAGTTTCATATGCCCGACGATGCCAGCCGCCTGACACAACGGCGCCGAGTTTTCGGTGGACCAACTGTGCCCGCCGCTCATCACTCGCAGGCCAGCCGGCTTTTCCGCGACGGCGGGCCGCTTCGGCTCATCGGCCATGGTGCCCGTGGCCAATATTCCCACCAACAGCGCTGTAACCCAGGTTACTGCAAAAAATTTGCTTTCGCGCCCGCCGCACCGGAAACGGTCAGAATGCGGGCGGGTGTCAGCGGGTGTGGAGATATGAGTCATGGATGTTTCGGATTTTGTTAAGGGAGAGCCCGGTGAATCAATCTTCCGGGTGGCATTGCATTAGATGGAATTCGCCTTTGCGCCCGCCGCACCGGAAACGGTCAGAGCGGGGATCGGCGCCGGGGAGAGAGGGGGTCTGCTATGTTCTGAATTACTTCTTTCGCTCCAACACCCTGGCCACCTCGCCGGCCAGATCGAGCAGTTTCGCGTCCTCCTCGGCGCCGGGCATGTCGCGGATGGTGAACCAGTCCATGATGAAGGCCTGGCTGCGCGCTTCCAGCGCCTTCTCGGCTTTCTGCTGGAGTTCCGGGGTGAGCTTCTTCCCTTGGATGGCCTGCTCGATGAAGAAGAGTGTCTCCGCGATCTCCACCCCCTCGCGGAACATTTCGTAACGTTCGCTGGCCACCGGCCCGTCCGGACCGGGATAGAGCATGGAAATTTGAGTCCAGCCGGGTCCGGATGGCCAGTCAGGGCCTTTAGGACTCTGGAGGTTGCCGTTTGCATCCCTGTACATGAACAGGTCAGCGCCAAAATCGCTGACACCGTCACGACCCGACATAATGATATCTTCGCCAACCCGGCGCTGCAGTGTCAGCGGCGAGAAGTTGCGCCAGTTGCCGCGGTAGGTGTTGCAGAAATAGACGGGGCGGTCTTGCAGCAGGGCGCGGTACCCGCGGACGGACGGGTAGCCGAAGTCATAGACCGCGCAGGCGTAGCGCAGTTTGACCCAGGGATTAGCGTTATCCTTCCAATCTGCGGTGACATCATGCGAAACCAGAACCCAGGCGCCTTCCGGCCAGAGCTGCTTCGTGAACTTGGCAATGAAATCGTCCGGCCCTTCCTGGTCGGAGGTAAAACCAAAGGCCGTCGCATCGAGCCAGCCGCGCTCCTTGATGCGCTTGAAAGCCCCGTCGAAAGCCGGTTTCCAAAAGGCCAGCGCCGCCGCTTCGTCGGTAATTGGACTCGGCGACTTGAACGGCTCGGTCTTCCCTGTGGCCGGATCGAGAACCGAAACCATAGCCATGGAATTGCCTCTTTTCTTGCCTTCCTTGCCCGCTCTGTCCCCCCAAGCCTGTATGCGCAAGGGCTGCGGCTTGCCAACAGACTTGGCGATCATGTCCAGATACTTGTCTAAAAAGGTGAAGTCGTGCTTGAAACTACCGTCGGGCTGCTTGATCCAGCGGACAAAGCCTTCCAGACTCACGTAGAAATGGCGCGACCCGGCCTCGGCCATGAGTGCGTGCGATTGGCCAACCATCTCCAGATGCTTGTCCGACCAGAGCGGGACCTTGTAGTGCGCCGCTACGGCCCCATTCATGTGATAGGCCATGTTGCGCATGCGGAAATCCTTCGTGTCCGTCATGGCCCAGTCGCAGATGCTCACGCGCAACGGCACGTTGGTGAGCGGCAGCCCATCGGCCTCGATGGCGATCTGCCCCTGATACACCCCGGCTTTCGCCTCACGCGGGACCCGGACCGTGAACCACAGTGGCGCCACCGCGCCGGCAACCAGGGACTTCCGGTCTGCGGGCGCAGGCGCCTGGCTCACCGGAATTTCCGCGGGAATAACATCCAACAAGCCGTCGAAGCGATGGGAAGGAAGATGGGATTGCCCTCCCGAGGGATCGTCATCGCGTTTCGACGGCAAAGCACCCGGCACGACTGCCACGGCATAGCGGACCTGCACCGCCGAGGACGGCAGTGTGGCGCTGCCTGCGGCCGTTTTAAGGTCCGAGACCTTCACCTTCAGCCCTTTGATCGGCTGATCCGAACTCACCATCAGCCTTCCCGAAAATACACTGTTGCGCGCGGCCTGGATGTCAACCGGACGCAGGGACTCGCAGGGATCGCCGAAGTCAAAGACGCTGAGCGTGTCGTAAGCCGCACAATTCCAGATCCGGATGCCATGCGGACGCTGGAGGGTGGCTGTGGCCGCGCCAACGGGCGTTACCGACAGCCGCGCGTGAAGAAGTCCAATGGGTGCCCACGGGATCAAACCCTGGGCAATTTCAACGGCGCGCTTGACGTATGGCACTGTGACCGGCGCGGTATGGGTCTCAATGGCGAGCACGTTCACCCCCGTCCGCAGCAACTTGGCAGGAATCTCGAAGTCCTGCAAGCTGCGCTCGCGTTTCGGCGGTTTATCCGCATAGTCGCCCTTGGGATTCGTGAACGCTTCTGCGGGATAGTCAGCGGCCAGGGCCAGCAGATCCGGCTTGTCGCCGGACATATCGCGGCGAACCGCTTCCGCGCCGTTGACATAGACCACCACCCCGCCCAGATACTCCAGCGAAAGGCGGCAGGACTTCACCTGCGCCGGGTCCTTCACCTCGAACTTGCCGCGCACGAGCAGGGCGGCTGTGGCGCCATAGCGCGTTTGCGGACGGGCCCCCTCACCGGCAGGTGTCGGCAGAGGCAATCGGACACGCGGCCACGTTCCGTCGTCCAGATCAACGCCGGCCCAATTGGTCGGCGGCAGAGGGGAAGACGCGGTCGAAGTCGCGGGCTTCGGCACCATCATGGGCCACACTCCGTTCCCTTGCCTCAAAGGCGTGAGATCCCACGGCTCCAGCTTGCCGTCGGCCGTGCGCGCAAAGGCGCAGCGCGACACCGCGAAGTGCCGCCAGAGACTGTTGTCGTCCAGTACCACGGTGGCGTCTGAATTCGTGTCAGGCGTGGTTGCCGGCTCCGCTGCCCAAGCGCCCGCGCCTCCCGCCAGCCATGCCGCCATCATCGCCACCGCGCCCAATGCGAGCCGCACACGCGCCATTGCGAGTCTGCTTTGCTTCCTGATCATGATCTACTCCTT
>BJFP01000350.1 GCA_014189875.1 Verrucomicrobiota bacterium
ATGTTGAACGCATCCGCCGCGGCGTCGCGCTTCGTGATTTGCTCCCAGCCGTTGTAGATCGTCGGCGTGTTTCAGCGCTTGAACTGGAGTAGGTCGGCGTGGGAAAGGCGCGCGGTTTTTTCGTTGCTCATGGGTGCGCGTATGCGTCGCCATCCGCGCGGCGCGCCACAAGCGAAAGGTGCGGCGGATTCCGTGTGCCGGTCGGCTCCGTGAATGTGCGTATTTGTGGAAATTCCGAAACCGGGCACGCATTCCGCTACTTGAAAGCCATGGCCTCGCAAAAACAAAAAATCCTCACGGCTTCGGTGCTGGCTGCCGCACTCGGAGCAGGGCTCTATTATCAGCTCCGTACTCCGGTGGCGCCGCGTCCGAAATCGGTCGAGGCCGTGATGCCGATGGACATGGCCAAGGCGCTGGCGGACGCGGGGAGTAAGCCGGCCGCACCGCGCGGCGGACGCACGGTCCCCGCAGGCGTGACGGCGGCGGCGGGTGCGGAAATCGCATTCGAGCGGACCGGCAGGAATTCGCTGCAGATGAAGTTCTCGAATGCGGGGGCGAAGCCGTATCCCATCCGGTTCGCGGCAGGCGCGATTTTCGAGGACGACCGGGCCCGCGTGGTGCTGCTGAATCCCGTGGACGTGACTGTGGAGCCGGGCGGGACACTGGAGCAGGAATTTGCCGTCGCCGCGCTCAGCTCTGGGAAAGTGGAAAGCCGTGGAAAATTTAAGGGCACCACGAAGGCCGAACCGAAGCTGGAGCTGCTGATGAAGCATCTCGAATCGCATTCCGAGCTGCCGGTGGCCGTGGTGCAGACGGCGGTGCTCGCGATTTTGGAGGACGCGCCGGTGGACCTGTTCGCGCAGTTTCCAAAGCTGCAACCGGATGCTACGCAGCGTGATGATTCCTTCAAAGCGGAGACGTGGCAGATCGTCTCCGCGCTGCAGCTTCTGCGCGACATCGGCGTGGATTCTGCGAAACTGGGAGAGGATCCGCAGCTTAAGATCGAGGCGATGATGGACGTGAGGGCCCACGACATTGCGAAGCAATACTACGGCATCAGTTCGGAGAACGAGTGGGCGTACTGGCGGCATGAGCTGCTCGCGGGCGACCCGAGCACGCGGCATTTTGCGCTGTATGGGATCGCGCGGTACTACCCGGATGTCGCGCTGGTGATGATGCCGAGATGGGCGCGCGAGACCCGGACATTTCCGCACTACCGCCGCGCGGCGATTGGCGCGCTGGCGCTCACGCAGAAATCCGCCGCGAAGCCGATCCTACAGGAACTCGGGCGTGACCTGGCCCGTGAGAAGGAGATGGCGCAGCGCATCGATCCCGCACTCCGATACCTCGAACAAAACCTCCCCAATGTGCTCTAAAATCTCCCGTTTTCCGAAGCAGCGCGACGGCTACACCATCGTCGAACTGATGATCACCGTCGCGATCATCGCCGTGATTGCGTCGCTCGCCGTCCCGTCGTGGCAGAGGGCGCGTAAGCGGGCGCAGGCGGATGCCCTCGTGAACGAATTGCGCGTGACGGGCGAAGCCTTCCAGATCTATGCGGCGGAAAGAGGTGGCCTCCCCGCGAACTCCGGCAGCTTCAGCACGATCCCTGCGGGCATGACGGCCTACATGCCCAAGAGCAGCACTTGGACAGGCGTCTCACCGACGGGCGGCTACTGGGTCTGGTGGAACTTCGGCTCGGGTGGATTCTGGGGCTTCACCGGGATCATCGGAGTTTACAATGTGAATTTTGATCCCGCTCAAATCACGCAGATAGATACTGTCATGGATGACGGTGACCCGAACACCGGCGGGATTCATTCCTCCGGCAGTTGGGTTTTCTACGGCGTGCCGTAGGCGGAATCGGCGCGCCGGTTCAGGCGTGGGCAGTGTCCGAGTTTGGAGTTGAGCGTTTGGAGTTTGGTGTTTGGCCCCGCGTAGCGGCCTTGCGGAGTTCCGGATCGTCCCGCTGAGATGGGAAGCGCCTGCGGCGGGCCAAACTCCAAACGCCCAACGCCAAACTCCGAACGCAAAATTAGGACGCCGGCCAAGCGTGCCTGTACTTTGCAGACGCTGTGCGGAAAAAACTACACGGCGCGTTTCTGCGCCAGGGCCGGTGCGGGACTGCGGCTGTCGTTCGGGCGCCCCGTCGGGAACTGCGCGGCGATGGTCTTCGCGAGGTGTGAGGCACCGTACGGCTTCGGGAGGAAGACGTGTTCGTTTTGCCGCTCGAAATCCGTTTCAATCAGCTCGGTGCTGTGGCCGCTGGTGAGGATCACTTTCAAGTCCGGCCGATCCAGCACGAGCCGGTGCGCGAGCTGCCGGCCGGAGATGGAGTCTGGCATGACGACATCGGTGAGCAGCAGATCGATCTCGTCGCGGTGTGCGGCCCAGACTTCCAAGGCGCCCTGGCCGTTCGTCGCAGAGAGGACGCGGTAGCCGAGCTGGCCGAGCGCCCTGCTGACAAATTCGCGGAGCGCGTTCTCGTCCTCGACGAGGAGGATGGTGATTTTTTCGCCGTGCGGCGGGGCCGCGGGTGCGACGACGGATAGCGCGGGCTTTTCCTCGGCGGCTTCCTTGCTGAGCGGGAAATAGACGCGGAAGGTGGTGCCGCAGCCGGGCCCGCTCTCGACGTCCACCCAACCGGCGTGCTGGCTGAGAATGCCATACACGGTGGCCAGGCCCATGCCGGTGCCTTTGCCGGGATCCTTCGTCGTGAAAAATGGCTCAAAGATGTGCGCAAGGGTCGCGGCGTCCATGCCGTGCCCAGTGTCCTGCACCGCGAGGCATCCGAAGCGCTGCGCCTCGGTGCCCGGGTGCCGCGCGCGCCCGGCATCGTCCAGCTCGGCGAGCGAGGTGGTGAAGGTGGTGAAGGTGAGCGTGCCGCCGTCGCCCATCGCGTCGCGCGCGTTGAGGGCGAGATTCATCACGACCTGATCCAGGCTGTTTGCGTCGGCAAAGATCGGCGGGAGTCCGGGTGCGAGGCGGAGGTCCACGGCGATGTGCGTGCCGATGAGCCACCGGAGCGTGGCGACGCTTTGCTCAAGCATTGCGTTCAGCCCGAGCGGGCGGCGCTGGATGATCTGCTTGCGGCTGTAGGCGAGGAGCTGCCGCGTGAGCGCGGTGGCGCGTTCGGCGGCGAGCACGACCTCGTGGAGCGAGGCGCTGAGTTCGGAATCGAGTCCCTCCTTGCAAAGCTCGAGCGATGCATTGCCGAGGATGACGGTGAGGATGTTGTTGAAATCATGCGCGACGCCGGCGGCGAGACGGCCGACGGATTCCACCTTCTGCGACTGCCGCAGCTCGGTCTCGAGGCGGATGCGTTCGGTGATGTCCTGCAGGATGAGCAGGCGGTAGGGCGCATTGCCGAGCACGAGATTCTCCGCGGCGAGGATCACCTCGCGGGTGTCGCCCTCCGCGGTACGGATGCCCGGCTATGCGTGTTTGCACTTCACCCACTTGCCGCTCTTCGCGGAAGCGAGCACGGCGTCGCAGACGTATTGCGTCTCGAGCGCGTCGCGGAAAGTCGGGTGGCACGGCTTGCCCTCGCCGACGGCGCGGACGAAGTCAGCCACCTGGTGCGTGAATGTCTCCGCGTAACCGATCTGCAGACCGGGCACCCACCAGTTCTTCATGTAGGGCTGGTCGCCGTCGGTCACATGCACGCTGCGCCATCCGCGCACGATGCCCTCATCACGGTAGTCGAAATATTGCAGGCGGTGCAGGTCGTGCAGATCCCATCGGATGCTGCCGTTCTCGCCGTTGATCTCGAGCGTGTAGAGCGCCTTGTGGCCGCGTGCGTAGCGCGTGCTCTCGAAGAGCGCGAGCGAGCCATTGGCAAAGTGGCCCATGAACGTGCAGGCGTCGTCAATCTTCACCTCCTGCATCTTGCCCGTCCCGGTGTGCTTGCGCTTCTTGATGAACGTCTCGGTCATCGCGGTCACGTCGGTCAGCGGGCCGTTCAGCCAGATCGCCGTGTCAATGCAGTGCGCGAGCAAGTCGCCCGTCACGCCGCTGCCCGCGGCCTTCGCATCGAGACGCCAGAGGCCCGCGCCGCCCTGCGGGAGGTCGGCGGAAATGGTCCAGTCCTGGAGGAAATTTGCGCGGTAGTGGAAAATTTTCCCGAGCTTGCCGGAGTCAATGATCTGCTTGGCGAGTGTGACGGCGGGCACACGGCGGTAGTTGTACCAGACGGTGTTCGGCACCTTTGATTTCTCGATCACCTTCACCATTTCCGCGCCCTGCTTGCCGTCGAGCGAGAGCGGCTTTTCGCACAGCACCATCTTGCCCGCCTTGGCCGCCGCGATGGCGATCTCGGCGTGAGAGTCGTTCGGCGTCACGATGTCAATCGCGTCAATGTCCTTGTTCGCGATCAGCTTCCGCCAGTCGGTCTCGACGATCGTCGCGCCCCAGTTGTCTGCAAACGCCTTCGCCTTCGCACCGTCGCGTCCGCACACGGCCTTGAGCACGGGCGTGAGCGGGAGGTCGAAAAATTGCGCGGCATTGTGATAGGCGTGCGCGTGCGTGCGCCCCATGAA
>BJFP01000351.1 GCA_014189875.1 Verrucomicrobiota bacterium
CCGAACTGCTCGCATTCATCCCCGACGGAATCGCGCGCGAAGCCGTGCTGAACAACGCCGCGATGCGACTCGGCGCGAGCGCGCAGGATTTGCGTGTGCTCATCAAGCGCGCCCCGCAGCGCGCCGTCCTCGACGAGGAAAATCCCGAGCCGGAGCGTGCCGAGCCGATCACCCTCGACGCCACGAAGGAATGGCTCGCGCACCTCGCCCTCCGCAGCCCCGCCGCGCGCATGTGGCTCCAGGCTCAGGGCTGCGACCGCGTGCTGAACGACGGCCAGCCCGACTCCGTGCTGCTGCTGAAAATCCTCGACGCCGATTTCCGTGCCGACGAGCCCGCCTCCATGAACGCGTGGCTCGCGACGCTCGAGCCCGGCGAGGAATCCGCGCTCTCCTCCGCGCTCTCCCGCGACGTGCCGCCCGAGGCCCGCGTCGTCGCCGAGGACTGCTGGCACGAGCTGGAGCGGCGCGTTTTTCTGCGCAAGCGGCAGGCGATTGAGGCCCAGCTCCGTGCGCCCGGCCTCGCGATCGAGGATATGGCGCGGCTGCATTCGCAGGTGCTCGACATCCAGCGCCAGCTCGCCGCCCTGCCCCCGCCCCGCGCGCCGAAACCGGCGGGGTGACGGACGCACAAAACGTGCGAAAACTATTTGGAAAGGAGCCCTTGACCAACCCCTGCGGACTACCCATATTCCGCGGCCTTTTTCCCGTCGCCAACCGTGGAGTGAATCCGCGGGGGAAGAAGGGTGAAAATGTAATTCAGAATTCCTTCGTGGACATGCCGAAAACTATCAAAAAAGCCGTCTCAAAATCCGCCAAAACTGCGAAGAAAACCCCGAAGAGCAGCGCCCCGAAGAAGGCCAAGGCTCCTGCGAAAAAGAAGAAGCCCACGGCGAAGGCTGCGGCAAAAAAGGACAAGCCGAAGAAAATCAAGGCTCCGAAGGCTGAGAAAAAGTTGAAGGCTCCGAAGCCTCCGAAAGCAGCGAAGGCTGAGAAAAAGCCGAAGGCACCGAAAGCAGCGAAGGCTCCCAAGGCAGCCAAGGCTCCGAAAGCACCGAAGGCTCCCAAGGCAGCGAAGGCTCCGAAGGCTCCGAAGGCTCCGAAGGCTCCGAAGGCACCGAAGGCACCAAAGCCTGCCAAGGCTGCGAAGGTTGCGGCAGTCTCGAAGGCAAAGGAATCCTCCGCTGGAAAAAATGGGAAGATCAGCGCGAAGCTGGCCGAACTTTTGAAGTCGCCCGCGAAGCCGAAGCTCGGCCCCGGCCAGAGCATCCTCGACACCCACGAAGGCGCGGAAAAATTGCGCGAACTCGTGAAGCTCGCCAAGGAGCAGGGCTACCTCACTTTCGACGACCTGAACGAGCACCTCCCCGAGTCCGTGAACGACCCGGAGGAGATGGAGCTGATCATGAACCGTCTCCGCGGCATGGAGATTGACATCATTGATGCTTCGCAGGTGGACAACTACAAAGTCGGCCCGAAGGGCGAGGAGCAGAAGGAAGAGGAGGAGCCCGAGAAGCCGAACGAGAAGCTCGACATCCTCGACGACCCCGTCCGCATGTACCTCAAGCAGATGGGCCAGGTGCCGCTGCTCACGCGCGAGCAGGAGGTGGAGATCTCCATGCGCATCGAGGAGGCCGAGCTGAACGTGCAGCAGCATGTGAACAATTTCGGCTTCATCCCGCGCGCCTACCTCGATCTCGGGCAGAAGCTGCTCGACGGACGCGAACGCTTCGACCGCGTGATCCTCGACAAGAAAATCGAGAGCCGCGACAAATACATGAAGGGCCTGCCCCGGCTCATGAAGGCGCTCGATTCCTCGATGAGCGAAGCGTCGAAGGCGTACAAAAACTTCCTCGCGCACGGCGGCACGAACGCAAACTGCAAGAGCTACATTGACTTCCAGAAGCGCCACGCCGGGGTGCAGAAGCACTTCCCGAAATTTTTCTACAAGCAGAAGGTCACCGAGGATTTCGTCACGCTCGTGGAGGAGAAAAACCGCGTCATCCACGCGCTCCAGCACGAGGTGAACAAGCCGAAGAAGCAGCAGCAGCGCGCCGCCGGCGGCGCAAAGGTGGACTACGCCGCGCAGCTCAAGGAACACCAGGCGCTGATGTGGATGAGTGGCGAGGGATTCGCCGCTGAATTTGCCGAGCTGCGGAAGTGGCTGCGCAAGGCGCTGCGCGCCAAGACCGAGATGGTCGAGGCGAACCTGCGCCTCGTCATTTCCATCGCGAAAAAATACACGAACCGCGGCCTCTCGTTCCTCGACCTCATCCAGGAGGGCAACATGGGCCTGATGAAGGCCGTCGAGAAATTCGAGTATCGCCGCGGCTACAAATTCTCCACCTACGCGACGTGGTGGATCCGCCAGGCCATCACGCGCAGCATCGCCGACCAGGCCCGCACCATCCGCATCCCGGTGCACATGATCGAGACGATCAACAAGCTCATGCGCGTGCAGAAGCAGCTCGTGCAGGACTACGGCCGCGAGCCCACGCCGGAGGAAGTCGCCGAGGAGATCAATCTCCCCGTCGAGCGCGTCCGCGCCGTGCTGAAGATGGCGCAGCAGCCCATCTCGCTCCAGTCGCCCGTCGGCGACAGCGACGACACGAGCTTCGGCGATTTCATCCCCGACACGACTGCGGAAGATCCCGCGGACGTCACCGCGATCTCGCTGCTCAAGGACAAAATCCGCGACGTGCTCACCACGCTCACCGAGCGCGAACGCCAGGTGCTCGAACAGCGCTTCGGCCTCGTGGACGGCTACAGCCGCACGCTCGAGGAAGTGGGCCGGCAGTTCAAAGTCACCCGCGAACGCATCCGCCAGATCGAGGCCAAGGCACTCCGTAAAATGCGCCACCCCACGCGCATCCGGCAGCTCGAGGGCTTCCTCGAAGCCTCGGACCTGCACCTCGCGTAACGGCATCACGCGGCCTCCTGCCCGCCGCGCACGGTTCATCCATGCCGGGCGCGAGCGCGCCTTCAGCGACTGGAAAAAGTCCGCCGCGGGCAGCATCGCCCGCGCTACGGCCGCCACGCACCCGCGCTCCGACCGTCCACACGCAGCCACATGAAAAGAAAAATCCAGCAGCCGCGTGCAATGGTCTGTGCAACCGCTCGCCGAGCCGATGCATCAAAATCATCCACGCGAGCGGCCTCCACCCGGGAGTTGCCTCCCGCTGCTGCCATTATTTTGATGCAACCTATCCGAACGCATTCACCCCGGTGACCGGGCACTCGCCAGTATGAGCAAACCCACAAAGCCCTTCCTTAAACCATTTTCGCAGACCCCCGCTCCTGCCGCCGAGGAAGATCGCGGCGTTTCCGTTTCCGAAATCACGACCTTCGCCGTCGCCGCCGGGATGCACCCCGACGATCGCGCTGCCTTCCTCGCCCACGCCTGCGCGGGCGACGACGCCCTCCGCAAAAGGATCGAGCAACGACTCGCCGCACGCACTCCCGCATCCGTGCCTGCTCCGGCCCCGGCCGCTGCCCCCTCACCGGCGGCTTCAGCCACAGCCACGCCTGCGCTCGCGCCCACGCCCGTTCCGAATGCCGAACTCCAGCGCATCCCGGAGCCGCACCTCGCCATTTCGCAGAATCAGCCCGCAGGCATGGCCCTCGTGCCCATGTCCGCCAGCCAGCTCGCGGCTATCACCGCCCAGCGTCAGAACACCTTCCCGTGGCTCACCGCCGTCGTCCTTGCCGTCGCAGCGGGAGCGATGGGCGTCTTTCTCATGCAGGAAAAGGACGCCCGTCATCGCGCCGACGCAGCCACGCAGCAGGCAGCGCAGCGTGCCGAGACCGCCGCAAAGGAAGCCGCCGACGCCCGCGCCGTTGCCGGCAAAGAGCGCGAGACCGCCGCGGAACAGATCACCGCCGCGCGCACGGAATCCGAAAAGCTCCGCGCCACCGCCGAGGAACAGCGCCAGCGCGCGGACACCGCCACGCAGCAGGCCGCGCTCGCCAAGGCCGAGGCCGAGCGCCAGCGCACCGCCCTCGCCGCCGCAGGCAAGGATGATGCAGGCAGCGAGACCGGCAAGGCCGCGCTCGCGAAAGCCGAGTTGGAGCGCGACGCCATCCGCGTGACGCAAAAGGAAACCGTCCTCGCCTTTGCCGACACCCTCGCAAAGCTCGCCACCACCCAGCTCGACAGCTCCCGCTTTGCGGAAGCCGAAGTCTCCGCCCGCCGCTCGCTGGAACTGCGCATCATGCAGTCCGTCCCCGGCTGGCCGCTCGTGGAATCCCGCGCCCTGCTCGGCGCGGCCCTCCTGCAAAAGAACGCCGATGCCGAAGCCGGGCGCGAATTCGCCGCCGCCGCCGCCGACATCGAGCAGCTCGGCACTCCCATCAACGAAGCCGATCGCGCCCGCTTCACCATGGCCGCGAAGCGCATCGTGCAATTCTACAACGCCACAGGCCGGCGGAAGGAAGGCACCGAGTGGAAGCGCAAATTCGACGCACTCGCCCGCCCGTAGCGCCGCGCCACACCGCCGCGACTTGACTCATCGTTCCATGACCCGCCACGCAGCGCG
>BJFP01000352.1 GCA_014189875.1 Verrucomicrobiota bacterium
GAATGCAGCTGCGAAGCCTGAACGAGTGGAACATATCTTCGGGGTGGACGCTGACGACGCGGAATCCATCCGGCAGCTTGCGGATCTAAACCCGAGGGTTGTCAGGAAGGACGGCGGCGGATGTGTCGCGGCTTGGAATCTTGCGGCGTCGGCAAGCACCGGCGATGTCCTCATCCAGTTGTCAGATGACTGGTCTCCGGTACAGAATTGGGACGAGGAATTCGTAAGGCGTCTGCGGGATGTCAGCCAGCCGGGTGTCCTTCGGGTGAGCGATGGCCAGCGTACGGATGATCTGCTTTGCATGGCAATTTGCACGCGTCCCTGGATGGTGCAGCAAGGGGAGCTGTTGCACAGCGGTTATGTCAGTCTTTATTCGGATGACGAGTTCAGCTTCCGTGCTTATCAGCATGGGGTCGTGATTGACGCGCGCGACATGGTGCTGATGCACCATCATCCGAACTATGATGAGAGCATCCCACTCGACGAGACTTACACCAAGCAAAACAGCGAGGATCGGAAGAAGCGTGGTCATGAGACCTTTGTCCAGCGCAACCCCGATGCCGCCGGCCACTGGCTGCACGAGGGCACCTGGGACCGGATCTATGTCCCGATGGGCGTGGCTGGGCCGTCCCACGGGGCGCTCGTAGCCGCGCTGAGGCGGGAATGCGAGACGCTTCAGAACGACAATGAACGCCTCCGCCAAATCGCCGAGTCGGCGATGGCGTGGCAGCGGCGGTCGTGGTTCACGCGCGCCATTCACCGATGGCGCCCGCCGGGGGCCAAGCAGGGATAATCGGATCAGCCGAGGAAGCGCAGCCAGAGACTCCCGGTCGAGAGCGGATTCTTCGGACCATCCGCGATTGCGGACTGTGCAATCAGGTACCCGAGATGGATCAATACCTCGAAGCGATCCGAGAACTGGAGGATGGCGCGGATCAGGTAGCATTCGTTCCACGCACGGCCCTCGCGCAGCCAGGGCGCTGGATACTCCCAGTCCCAAAAAATGTCGTGAAAATGGACGATCACGCCGGGATTCAACCGGGGAAGGATCGAGAAGCAGAGAAACTGAAGATCGCTGCCCGCCTTGAGAACATGCGAGGAGTCTATGAAGAGGACGTCCCCGGATTCCAAACTGGTGAACAATCCCAGTGGCGCGGCCTTGAGGGTCGATTCGATCACGGTGCAGTTCTGCAAAGTAGATTGCGAGACTAGCCGTTTCAGCCGCTCCGGGTATGGCTCGACAAATGTCAACTCGGTCGAGAGGCCGTGATTTCGCACACTGTCGAGCATCACGGCCGACGAGTATCCGGAGCCGACCTCCACGATACGCTTCGGCTTGTGAAGCCTCATCTGCGCCTGAAGAAGACTGGCATCTTCCAAGCTAAACTGATCATTTGGGTGATAGTAGAGCGCGGTCGGGCCCGGCTTTTCCGGCGGATGGAAGTCGTGGAAGAAGGATGCAAGTTGTTCGAACGTCCGGACCTGCGCCTGCAGGGAGCGTTCGAGCGGATTGACTGAGGCATCGCTCGCGGCAAATTCGAGAGCGAGGGAAACATCATCACCAGATGGGACCGGGCTGTAAAAGTGCCCCGCCGGGACAAATTCACGCAGGGAGTCGTTGCGCCCCTTCACGACAGGCTTTGGAATCTCGGTGAGATCGCCAAACAGGTCTGCGATTTTCCGTGTCGAGTCGGATTTCTCCAAACCGAGGCTCTCTTCCACCGCCCGCGAAAGAGTCAGGAAGCGCTTTTGCAGATTTGAATACTCGACGGCGTAACGCCACGGTGCAGACCGGTCCTCGGTAGTGGCGGTCAGTTCCGTCGTATTGCTACCGTCGTCCTTGAAATAGTAGTCGCCGACAACAGTATCGATGACTGAGAAGTCGCTCTTATATTTTGCGCAGAGGCGGAGGAGAAAATCATAATCCTCAGCACGTTGCAGGCGTTCGTTAAAGAATAGCTCGGCTTCGGAGGTCTTCGAGCGGTCCACAACGAAGCTGTGGATCGGGCAGAAATTATCCCGGAACAGATCGAGCAGGCAGGTACCCTTGAAACGGCTCTCCCTCGTGTCCACGATGATTGCCGCATCGGACATCTGGGCACTTTTACAGGCGATTTCACCAAACGCGATCACGGAATCGCTGGACAACAGGTTGGCGATGAGCGCCTGATATGCCTCGGGATAGATGACATCGTCGTAGTCCAAAAAGGCGAAGAATCGGCCTTTTTCGGAGGCTCTCAATCCGATATTGATGAGAGCCGAGCGGCCGTCGATCGGATTGGGACTGTCGAAATTGGAGATGACGAAGGCGGGCGGTTCGGGAAGCGAAGAATAACGGGCGGTGCAATCCTCCACGGCCTTCAGCTCTGCTTTCGAAAAGCGCTGGGTGACGACGTGGATGGTGATCGGGCGATAGTTCTGGTGAGCCAGCGAGAAGATTGCCCGGTCCAATTCCCGGATCCGCCGGGAGTCGTGGAATCGAACGATGACATGCAGGCTATTCGTGGCTTCCATGATTGAAATTACCAGCGGACGGGGGCGAAACTGAAGCGGTGAGCAAAGTCGCAGACATGGGTCGATGCTTCCGGGACCGGAGTGATCGCGTTCTCCGGGGTTTCAAAGGATCCGGACTTGAGTTCCCGGCGAATGATCTTCTCGAAGGAAGGACTCCGCCACTTCGTTGCAAGCAGCAATCCGGACGAGAGGAAGCGCTGGTGCCGGGCGTGATCGTAAGGCCGGTTCGAGACTGCATGAAAGAAGAGCGACCGCGGGCAGATCTTGGTGGCGATACCTGCCGCTCGCGCCCGCCACGAAAGGTCAACGTCCTCGCAGTACATGAAGAACGCTTCGTCAAAGCCGCCGATCGTTTCGTAAACGGTCCGGGAAATGGCGAGACAGGCTCCGCTCACCCACGGCGTATCGAGGGTTTCCGGATCGAACTCCTTGGGATGCTCGTCCGGGAACTGGGTCGCTTCGATCAATGCCCGATCGCCATGTGCAGACAGCATCCGGATGATCTCCCCGATGGTATCCGGATGAAATCGGCCATCCGGATTCGCAGCGATATACAACTCCGCGTGCCTCTTAAAGGCTTCAGCCATGAGCAAATTCTGCGCTGCTCCAAATCCGATATTGCCGCGCGAGGGAAGATAGCCGACTCGGCCGCTGGAAGCCAGCGCGTGGTCCGTCGGCTGGCCATTGTCCATTAAGAGAATCTCGGACTGAGGGTCGCAAAACTGGGACGTAAGCGCCTGCCGGGCAGTTGCAACCAGCTGCTGGAGTTCCAGATCGGTCTGGTTATATGTCACGATGCCGACGACGACCTTCCGCGCCCTCGGCGGCGCGGATTTCAGCCCAAGGTTCTGCGCCTGAATGGCGTGGTCGGGCGTGCGAGGGGCGGAGGCGGTCCGCTGGCGGGCAGGTGCAGACGGAGGGACTGCCTGGCCCGCTGGATCGACTACCCCGGCGGATATCTTGCGCTCGTCCGGTCGCGGATACCGATTCGGCATCAGGAACGTCATGAATGCCTTTCTTCGCTTCCTGATCGAACGCTCCAAACTTCTCCAGAATCCGGGTCTCTTTTTACTCACTGGGATTTGCGGCTTCCTGTAGCATGCGACTTTCGCGAAGCCTCTAGTCAACAGCCAAAGGGCAGGCAAGTGGAAAATCGACAGTTGTCGGCGACGGTACAAAAGCGGACAGTGGATTACAGAGAAAAAGCGGCGAGAATCGGGGGCCAGACGTCCTTTGGAGGATGTTCGAGAACCCAAAAGCGGAGATTGGGATGGTGGAGGAGGGTGACGGACTTGCGGAGGACTGCGGAGGACTGCGGAGGACTGCGGAGGACTGCGGAGATTTCGAAGTTTTGGCCATCGAAGTCGATGGTGTGGTCGTTGTTCACGCGGCGGGTGGAACGGAGCGAGAAGTGGAGATCGAGCAGTGTGGCTGGAGGCGCCGGGCGCATACGGCCTTCGCGGGAGAGGGACTAGGCTTGCCATATCTCGATGGGGATCGCGGCGAAGGATCGGTTCACGGTGCGGTTCTGGCGGGCGATTTCCATTTGAAGGATGTCATCGGCCTGGCGCTAGGTTTGGGCGCGGGCATGGGCGAGCAGGGTGACGAGACGTTCTTGGAAGGTGCCGAAGCGGCGCTCGATTTTGCCTTTGGCCTGGGGAGTGGGGGCGACGAGATGTGCGACGCCCAAGGCTCGCAGGGCACGTTGGAATTCGCTCTTTGGATCGGAGTGGTCGGCGCTGGAGCTTGGTCCGAAGAGGCTGAGGGCATCGGTATAGACGGCCTCGGGCAGACCCCAGGTTTCGAAGGTCAGGCGGAAGTGCTCGAAGTGGTTCCAAGTGGTGTCGGAGTCCACGAAGCGGCCGGCGAGGTTGAGGCCGGAGTGGTCGTCGACGGTGAGCAGCAGGGTCTGCTTGGAGGCGGCGGGCCACCATTGGTGGATGGAGCTGTCGTGCTGCCAGAATCGAGCGGAGCAGCTC
>BJFP01000353.1:0-1846 GCA_014189875.1 Verrucomicrobiota bacterium
GCGACGGCTTTGGCGAGGTGTTCGCGGGCGGCTTCCTTGTGGCCGAGGAGGTCTTCGTTCAGGCCGATGTAGTAGTGGGCGAAGAACATGACGGCGGCATTTTCGCTGAGGGACTTTTTTTCCATCTCGGCGAGGACTTCCGCGCCGGTTTTTTTGCCGGCGAGCATGTCGTAGATCGCGGGGAAGGGCTCGCGGTCGAAGCGGGTGTAGGTGAGCATCGTGGTGCGGGCTTTTTCGATGCCGACGACGCGGGCGTTGCCAAGGAACTGCCACACGCCGTTCTCGCGGTCGCGGTCGTCGTAGGCGTGGTATTTTTCAAACTGCTTCGCGGACTTGGCGAATTCGCCGGCGAAGAGATACGCGATGCCGAGGCGCCAGTGCGGGGCGTCGTGCGAGGGGGCGAGGGCGATCTCCTTTTCAAAGTCGGCGACTGCGCCTTTCGCATCGCCGAGGAAGAGGAGGGCGTCGCCGCGCCGGGTGAGCAGTTCGGTGCTCTTGGGCTCCTTGGCGAGGGCTTCGGTGGCTTCGGTGCGGGTTTTTTCAAAGGAGGCGATCATCTGCGCGCGGACTTCGGCGGGGATGGGGGCGTCCGCGGCGAAGGTGATGCGGGCGAGGAGCAGGAGCAGCAGGGAAGGGAGTTTCATCGCGGAAAGAATGCGCGGGAATCACGGGGTGTCGAGCCTGCGGGTTGGGTTGTGAGTCGCACTTTGGCGTTTGGTGTTGGGCGTCTGGTGTTTGAAGTTTGGCCCGCCGCAGGCGTGTTGCGAATCGGGACGCGCATCCAGAAACCGGAGGGCCGCTGCGCGGGGCCAAACGTCAAACGCCAGACTCCAAACACCAAACGCCAAGAAAAGACAGCGCCCCCCGTCGTCACGCAGAGGCGATTCTTCCTGCTAAGACCGCTGGTGTTCGCGCGTTGTCATGCCGAACCTTTTGCCCTCACTTTTTCCGCCCATGAAACGCATCGCCATCCTCGCTTCCTGCATCGTCCCCACGATTTCCGCATTTGCCGGATCGCCGTCGGTCGGCCAGGTGATCCCGGCGGCGGGGCAGCGCGGGACTGAGGCGGAAATTACGCTCTCGGGGGCCAATCTCGGCGATGCGCGCACGTTGCTGTTCGACCAGCCGGGGATCGAGTGCGTGAGCGTGAGTGAGGCGACCGCTGGGAAGTTCAAGGCGAAGCTGAAGATCGCGGCGGATGCGCGCCTTGGCGAATATGCGTTCCGCGCGATTACGAATTCCGGCGTGGGCGATGTCCGGCTTTTTTACGTCACGCCGTATCCCGTGGTGAAGGAGGCCGATGAAGAAGCGAAGGATCCGTACAAGGTGCAGCCCGCGAAGATCGGAACGACCTATTACGGATCTGCGCCGGGCGAGGATCAGGAGCATTTCGAGGTGGAGCTGAAAAAAGGGCAGCGCCTCTCGGCGGAGGTCGTCGGCGTGCGCATCTCGACCCAGTCATTTTTTGACGGACATCTGAAAGTCACCGACGCCGCGGGGAAGGAACTTGCGGAGGTGGACGACGGTGCCTTCACGCGGCAGGACCCGGCGCTGAGCATCATCGCGCCCGGGGACGGCAAGTATCGCGTGATTCTGCGCGACTCGACGAACAATGGCACGGGCGCGTGCAATTACCTGCTGCACCTCGGCTCGCATCCGCGCCCGACAGTCGTATTTCCCCTCGGCGGAATGGCGGGCGAGACGGTGAAATTCACAATGCTCGGCGATGCGGGCGGGGCATTCGAGCAGACGGTGAAGCTGCCGGATCAGCCGCAGGAAAAATTTGAGATCATCGCGCAGAAGGACGGCCTTAGCGCGCCGCAACCGAACACCGTGCGCGTGTCGC
>BJFP01000353.1:2442-4487 GCA_014189875.1 Verrucomicrobiota bacterium
GAGGCAAAGCCCGATGCCGCGCCTGCGCAGAAGCGCTTCACCATCGCGGCGACGCTCGCGGAGCCGCCGAAGGACACGAAAGTTGGCACGCGCATCGCGCATCGCGTCGAGGTCGCCGAGAATGGCAACAACAAGGCCTACTACGGCGTGGACGAAAACGCGCTGCCCATCGCCGTCACGGACGAAATCCCCGTCACGATCACCTGCGTCCAGCAGAAGGTGCCGCTGCTCCAGAGCGGTTCGATGGCGCTGAAGGTCGCCGTGCAGCGCTGCAATGATTACAAGGGGCCGATTGATATCGAGGTCCTCTACGCGCCGCCGGGCGTCGGCACTCCGGGCACGGTGACGATTCCCGGGGAAAAAAAGGAGGGAGACAAAACGATCCCCGCGCTGAACGAGGGCGAGATCACCATCAGCGGAAACGGCAATGCGCCGATCGCGAAATGGAAGACAGTCATCGCCGGCACCGCGGACTTTGGAAAAGGCGCGACGTGGTTCAGCACGCAGTTGTTCGACATCGAGGTCGCCGCGCCGTTTGTGAAAGGGACGATCGTCCGCACGTTCATTGATCAGGGCGGCGACGGTTCGATGACCGTGAAGCTCGATCAAAAGGTGGAATTTCCTGGGAAGGCGAAGATCGCACTCGTCGGGCTTCCGGAAGGCGTGACGGCCGACGTGCGCGAGATCACGAAGGACGACACCGAGGTGAAATTTACGCTCAAGGCCACGCCGAAAGTGCAGCCCGGCCAGCACAAGACGATCTTCGCGTCCTTCACGCTTGTGCGCGACGGCGAGACGATGACGAACACGATCGCTAGCGGCGGCATCCTCCGTGTGGACAAGGCCGCGCCTTCGACGAAGGTCGCCGCCTCAAATCCCTGACCGCGGGCCAAAGAAACCGAACCCGCACCGATACTTTGATTCCAAGCTGAAACAACGACTCCACCCATGCAAAAAGTCACCCGCTTCCTGCCTCTCATTTTCACCTTCGCCGGCACAACTCTCGCCGCGAATTTCGAGGTCTTCCCGTCCGAGGTGAACCTCAAATTTGTGCGCGACCGCCAGTCGCTCGTGTGCCGCATCACCGAGCCGAACGGCGTCCACCGCAATGTCACGGCGCAGGCGAAATTTTCGCTCAGTGATGCGACGAAGGCGCGCGTCGAAAACGGCACCGTCTATCCCGTCGCCGACGGCCAGACCGTGCTGAAGGTCGCCTACAACGGCCAGACCGTGGACGTGCCCGTGAAGGTCGAGGAGGCCAAGACCGAACAGCAGGTCTCCTTCCGCCTCGACGTGATGCCCATCTTCATGCGCAACACGTGCAACAGCGGCGGCTGCCACGGCTCAGCGCGCGGCAAGGACGGCTTCCGCCTCTCGCTCTTCGGTTACGATCCCGCGGGCGACCACTTCCGCCTCACCCGCGAAATGATCGGACGGCGCATCAATCTCGCCACGCCCGACGCCTCGATGCTCGTGACAAAATGCAACGGCGACGCGCCGCACACCGGCGGCAAACTTTTCACGAAGGACAGCGAGAACAACCAGACGCTGCTCCGCTGGATCGAGGCCGGCGCGCCGAACGATGCCGCCGACATCGCCGAGGCCACGAGCATCGAGATTTTGCCGAAGCAGCTCCTGCTCGAAGCGCCGGATCAGAAGTTCAAAATCACCGTGCGCGCGCACTACAGCGACGGCACGGATCGCGACGTGACGAACCTCGCGCTCTTCCTGAGCAGCAACGAAGGCTCGGCGAAGATTGACAAGGAAGGCGTGATCACGACCGCCCAGCGCGGCGAGGCGTTCGTCATGGCGCGCTTCCACACGCACACCGTCGGCACGCAGGTCATCATCATTCCGAAGGGCCTCCAGTACACGAAGCCGAAGTACGACGAGCACAACTACGTGGACAAACTCGTGGATGCGAAGCTCGACAAGCTCCGCATTTTCCCGAGCCCGACTTGCGACGACGAGACATTCCTGCGCCGCGCGCAAATTGACATCACCGGCACGCTGCCGACGCCCGACGACGTGAAGGCATTCATCGC
>BJFP01000354.1 GCA_014189875.1 Verrucomicrobiota bacterium
CTTGCGCAGGGCCGCGGTGCAAACCGGGCGCCAGCGAAAACCGGCTGGCCATTTCCCGGGAGCTCGTGATGTTCCGCCGATGAAAATCACCATCCGCAAATCCGCCGATCGCGGGCTCGCCGAGCACGGCTGGCTCCGCTCCCACCACACGTTCAGCTTTGCGGATTACCATGACCCGGCGCACATGGGGTTCCGATCGTTGCGGGTGATCAATGAGGATCACGTCGCGCCCAATGGCGGCTTCCCGACGCATCCGCATCGCGACATGGAAATCTTCAGCTTCATCGTCGCGGGCTCGCTCGCGCACAAGGACAGCATGGGCAATGGCCGCGTGCTGGAACCGGGACAGATTCAATTGATGAGCGCGGGCTCGGGCGTCACGCACAGCGAGTTCAATCCATCGGCCAAGGACGCGCTGCATCTGCTGCAAATCTGGATCACGCCGCGCGAGCGCAGGCTGGAGCCGTCCTACACCGAGTGGCATCCCGACGCCGCGCACGATGGCGACGCGAAGGTGCTCGTCATTTCGCCCGACGGACGCGACGGCTCGGCGACAATCCACCAGGATGCGGAGGTATTCCGGGTGCGGCTGCGTGCCGGGCAAGCCGTCTCGCACGGCGTGCATACGGGACGCGGCATGTGGCTCCAGATCATCAGCGGCAGTGTGAGCGTGAACGGCGTCGCGCTGACCGCAGGCGATGCGGCGAGCACCGAGGATGAGGGGACGCTTCTCATCGTCGCAGGCGATGATGCGGAGGCGCTGCTCTTCGATCTTGCGTGAGATTTTTCCGCATTCGCGATGAAAAATCCGACTTCGGAATTTCAACAAGAAACCATGGCCGTTGTTGTGGGCTGGCATTGGCGGCTGAGAGGCCGCGATCACGGAGGCGCGGTGCGCCGGTGGAGCGTGACCTCCGGGCGCGCTTCTTCGGCGGAGTGCAAGCATTCCATCCGGGAAACGCGCCCGGGAGGTCGCGTTCCACTGGCGCTCCGCGCCGGTGAACTCGGATCCCGGCACACGGTCACGCCATTTCTTTAACCGCTCTACCGGATCGGATCGGCGATGAGGCGGTGCGGCGCTCCGAATTTCTGATCGTAGTCGTTCCAGTGGACGTCCGACGCGTCGTAGGTGATCACCAAGATCCGCCAGCGGTTTCCCTCCCGCTTCAGCAGCGCGTCCACGCCGCCGTAGAGCATCCCGGCTTCGATTTCGGATTTTGTTTCGCGCGGATTTTCGCGGTAGGCCTTCGACTTCCGAAAGTCCACGGGATTGCCGTTTGGCTGGATGGCGGTGCCGAGGAAAAACGCCCAGTCACCCATCACGCGCAGTGCGCTGACTTTGAACACAACGGCCTGCCCGAGGTGCTCCTCGGCGGGAATGCGGAGCGTGTCCATGAGCTGCTTCCGCAACGCGGAGCCGACCGCCGGTGTCGCATACGGCGCGCTGTCCCCTGCCCCGGCGACAACGGTGAAACCGATCAGGAGCACGAGGAGCAGGATGGCACGCATGGGTGGTCGGTTAGCATCGGGCAGATGAAAGGGCAACGCTCAAGCGGCGCAACGCGCACACATCGTGGCGACTGACTGGCCACCAACGACTCCGTCAGCTCGCCTTGGACGCGCGTCAGCGCCGGTGGAGCGTGTCGCTCCGCGCACGCTTCTTCCCGCTGCACGCCTGGCACTCCACACTCGCACTCCACACCGAAGCGCGCGCGGCGCGACGCGTTCCACCTCGATGCGTCCTATTTCGCCGTCGGTCTTTTGATGACGCGGGCCTTTGGAATGGGGATCCAGTCGCCTGTGATCGTGACAGGCGTGCCGGGCTCGACCCATTCGAAGAAACGCTTCGCGGGGTTGTCGCCATTCGTCGGCAGGCGGACGCAGCCATGCGAGGCGGGAAAGTCGGGCACGTACGAGAAGCCGTGGATGAAGTAATGTCCGTTCACCTGGACGCTCCACGGCATCGGGGCATTGTCGAACAACCGCGAGTAGTGCATGCGATCCTTGATCCCGACGCTGAAATTTCCCGACGGCGTCCGCCATCCCGCACGCCCGGTGCTCACCCGGCTCTGGATCACGACGCGCTCGCCCTCATAGGCGAAAAGCATCTGCTGCGTCTTGTCCACGACGACGCGCTTCTCAGACACGGGCGGCTCCGCAGGACTCTCCGTCTGCGCGAAACCGGCAGTCACGGCCATGCAGAATGCGGCGATGGATGGGATCAGCCATCGGCATTTCCAATCCGGCGTATGCGGTGGTTGAGTTTGCAACGTCATCGGTTTTGGAAATCACCCGCCCGCAGACGTCCCGGAACTCTGCGCACGTTGCGCTGTGCTGGGGAAAGGAAAAGCCACTGCGGGAGTTTCATCGTCGCTGGTGATTGGGCTGGCTGGTTCATCTCGCGTTCGGAGCTTCGTCTTCTCGGCAAAGAAAGTCACACACAAGAAAGTTTCACCGAAAGGGCCGTCAGCGTCGGGTAAAAACATCCGTCATTTGATGATTCATCGCCTCCTGATTCGATGAAAACACCCGAAACAATGACTGACTTCTGAAAGGCTGCACTCGGGCTTTGGCTGCTTGAGTGCAAAACCGAACGATGCGCACACCCTGCGGGATGGAATGAATTCGGCGAATCACGCCACCGTGAGTCGGAACCCGGCGGCCGAACGAAAAAGGCAGCAGTGTCCGATCTGGCCCTGTGTTTTCCTGAGCCGGCATCCGGCTTTTTCCTGCATCGCGTCCCCGCTCGCCAGGCGAGGCGCGCCAATTCACACGAACGGCTTTCGCCCGTGAGGAACCTGCCCGAGCAAAAGGCGAACCGTGCTGATCCGGTTTGCTGACCGTTGCGTGTTAGCCGGACAGTCCGTCTCTCGCGTGCGCGCCCTCACGCGCGCGAGCGCGCACATGTGCGTGCGCGCTCCCCCCTGCGCATGCACGCGCCCGCGCGCCCGCGCGCCCGCCAGCGCACGGGCGCGAGAGGCCGCAGGCAAATGGTGACGTCCTGCGCATACCGCTGCTTCCGCTCAGGATCGAATGGCGAGTTCGACTGGATATTCACGGACCCGATCAGCCCCGCGCGCACGGGCGTCCACGCGTGGATCAGCGAAGACGCAGGCAAGTCCTGGCCGCACGCGCAGCTCCTCTGGTCTGGCCCGAGCGCCTACACCGCGATGACACGCCTGCAAGGCGGCCTCGTCGGCATCCTCATCGAATGCGGCGAGAAGGCGACCTACGGGCAGATCTCCTTCACGAAGTTCGCCCCCGAGTGACTGAAGGCCGGCAGGCTGCCGAAGTGACCGCGTTGGAACGCGCCGCTCCGCGTGCGTTTCGGCGTGTGCTGGATGCCTCGCTTGCAGCCGCCGAAGCGCTCGCGGAGCAGCGCGCTCCACCGGCGCTGACGCACCGTCATCGGAGACGGCTACATTTCTCTAACTGCTCAAAACCCCAAGCCGTATTGCAGCGAGCCGCCAAGGATGCCCGACTGCATCCCCATCGCCGCCACGCCGCGCTTCTCCTCGCTCTTCCGAGACTGGCTCGCACAGCCGGAGAAGAGGAGCATCGAGACGATTCCGAGGATGAACTCTTCCGAGACTGGCTCGCACAGCCGGAGAAGAGGAGCATCGAGACGATTCCGAGGATGAATACAGTGGCACGCATTGTTGAATTCTTATCGCTTCGCATCTGACACCATCCCCCGATACCGATCCTGCGCCGCCACTTCCAGCTTTTGCGCAACATCGTGTGGAATCCCGGTAACCGGGTGTGCGCGGCATCCCTTGGCGGGCGCTGAAAGATCGCGTCGCTCAAAGTCCCTCGCCAAGCGCCCGCCCGTCTGCTACGCCAACGCGCACATGGGCACCCTCTACTACGGCGACAACTTGGACATCCTCACCCGCTACGTCCCCAGCGAGTCCGTGGACCTCGTCTATCTCGACCCGCCCTTCAGCAGCGCGCAGAACACCAACGCCTTCTTCTAGGAAAAGGACGGCGCCGCCGAGGAGGCGGAGGGGAATAGGGAGGCCGGAAGGAAGGGCGAGCAGCCGCCGCGCAGAGCGAGAATAGCCCAGTGCTTCAGCGCTGGGAAAATGGCGTCCAAGGAAAACAAAGTCCCGCAGGGACGGCGGAACCTCCTTTCGTCCCTGACGGGACTTTGGCATTCTGCGAATCGTCAAACCCAGCGCTGAAGCGCTGGGCTATTTTCAAAGCAGGCTGCACCATCGGGCAGCTCCTCGCCGGAGTCGCCATCGAGCGCCCGAGCGGGAACGTGGCCGTGGATGAGACCTTCAAGAAGGCCCCGAAGGCGAAGGCGAAGGGGCACCAGCAGACGGAGATGCTGTGAGCGTGGTGGAACGAACAACGGTTGCCTCTCAGCCCGGAGGGCTGAAGGGAATGTAGCCGGTGTGTGGAGCCCGCCGGAGGCGGGCGGAACCACCGGATCACCGTCCCCCCACGGCCATGCGCCCCGGCAGGGGCGC
>BJFP01000355.1 GCA_014189875.1 Verrucomicrobiota bacterium
CATCCCGGACCGTCCCACGCTTGCGCGGGAGTTGCGCGCGTGGCAGCGCGACCGCAATCAATCCGCCACCAACATCCGCTGGCAGTTCACCACCGCAGACGCACGCACTAAACTCATCAAGCTTTACCCATCAATGAACGAGTGACAGAGCACTAGCCGAACAGCTCCCCGTCGCGCTTCGGTGCGGCGATGCCGAGTTTTTTGTACGCGAGCGGCATGGCCACGCGGCCCTGCGATGTGCGCTTCAGATAGCCCTGCATGATGAGGTAGGGCTCGTTCACGTCTTCGAGCGTGCCGGCATCTTCACCGACGGCGACGGCAAGTGAGCTGACTCCGACGGGGCCGCCTTCAAATTTCTGCACGAGCGCTTCGAGGATGCGCTTGTCCATTTCGTCGAGGCCGTCGCGATCGATGTCGCGCATGGTGAGCGCAGCGTCGGCGACTTCGCGGTTGATGTGGTTGCCGGCGCGGACTTGCGCGTAGTCGCGCACCCAGCGGAGGAGATTGTTCGCGACGCGCGGCGTGCCGCGGCTGCGTCCGGCGATTTCGAGCGCGCCGCCGGCGTCAATCTCCGCGCTGATCAGCCCTGCGCTGCGGAGGATGATTTTTTGCAGCTCGTCGGCGGTGTAGTAGTCGAGCCGGCACGTCATGCCGAAGCGCGAGCGCAGCGGCGCGGTGATCATGCCGGCGCGCGTGGTGGCGGCGATGAGCGTGAAGCGGGGGAGGTTCAGGCGGACGGAGCGGGCGTTCGGCCCTTGGTCGATGATGATGTCCAGCTTGTAGTCCTCCATCGCGGGGTAGAGGTATTCCTCGATGATGCGCGAGAGGGCGTGGATTTCATCAATGAAGAGGATGTCGCCGCGTTCGAGGCCGGTGAGCAGGCCCGCGAGGTCGCCGGCCTTTTCGATGGTGGGGCCGCTGGTGCATTTGATGTTCACGCCCATCGCGTGCGAGAGGATGTGCGCGAGAGTGGTCTTGCCGAGGCCGGGCGGGCCGCTGAGGAGGATGTGCTCGAGCACATCGCCGCGCTGCCGAGCCGCCTCGACCATCACGAGCAGTTGTTCGCGCACTTTTTCCTGCCCGGCGAATTCGCTGAATGCAGGCGGGCGCAGGGAGATGTCGAACGGCGTGTCGGGCGCTTCGGCGATGGTCTGGGCGTATGGGTCGGGCACGGGCGGAAGGTGTGGCGTGGAGCGGTGCGGTTGCAACTCTCAAGCGGGCGGCGCGGACTTTGAATGCTCCGTTGAAACGCAGAGGAAATTGGAAAAATCCCTCTGCAGGCCTCTCTGTTTTCCTCCGCCCCTCTGCGTTTGAAAAGCCGGCGATCTTGCGCGTTGCCAGACGCTGCGAGGTGTTTCCGGCGGGTCGCCGGAAACAGCACGCGAGTCGCGTCCTCCACCCGGGAGTCCGCACCTGGCGCTGACGTGATTTTGATGTGTCACTCCTTTGGTGGCGCAATCTCGCCACGGCGCTTGCGCCGGGCGCGGGTCCGCAACGCACGGAAAAGGAACGCGAGGCCGATGACGGCGGTGACGATCGCGAATGCCCATGCGATGACCTTCGGGAAAATGATCGCGCCGGTGGCGAGCAGCAGCGCCACTGCTGCGGCGATGAGAAGCGTGATGGCGTCGCCCGTCTCCAGCACACGCTGGCCGGACATCGCGGCGGAGACGGCGCGCGTGAAGCGCAGCGCGCCAGCGGTCGCCCGGACGAGGCTGCCATGCGCGGGCTTGCTGCGTCCGCGGGAATCATCCTTCGCGGGAATGCGGACGCGCTTCCGCTTTTTCAAAACGATCTCCGTGGCGTGCGTGAGGTCGCGCTCATACATCGCGGCCATCTCGCCCGCGAACTTCTCGTCGTCCACGGCCACGTCGAGTTCGAAGTTCGTGAGCCAGCTCGCCATGTTCAGATTCGTGGAGCCCACTCGGGACCAGCGATCGTCGGCGACCGCGGTCTTTGCGTGGAGCATCGAGCCGTTCCATTCAAAGACACGCACACCGGCCTCCAGCAGCGGACGATAGCCCGCGGTGGTGAGCGGACGCAGCCACGGCAGATCGCTGCCGCCCGGCACGAGCAACCGCACATCCACGCCATCGCGCGCCGCGGCACGGAGCGCCTGCACGTAGCTCGGCGTGCCTGCAAAGTACGCATCGGTGAGCCACAGCCTGTGCTGTGCGAGCGAGGCCACGAGAAGGTCGAGCCGGTAGAGCCCGGTGACGTTTGGCGTGGTGGCGACGACGCGCAGGGCGATGCCGCCCTCGTCGCTGGGAACGGGGAAGGCGGCGAGTTCCTCCGCGGGGATCGCCGTGCCGTTCAGCGCCCACATTTCCGAAAAGGCGCGCGTGAGATCCGCGACTGCGGGGCCGCGGAGTTCCACGCCGGTGTCGCGGTAGGGCTCGATGCCGCGCTTTGCATCGCCGAGCCAAATGTCACTCACGCAGACGCCGGAGATGAAGCCGGTCAGCCCGTCCACGACGAGCGACTTGCGGTGGTCGCGAGCGAGCCAGTTGAGTTCGCCGCTGAGATGCGGCGGATTGTGGTAGCGCACTTCACCGCCGGCGCGGATGAGCGGCACCCAAAAATTGCGCGGCGTGGTGAACGATCCGAACCAGTCGAGCATCACGCGCACTTTCACGCCGGCGGCGGCGCGCGCGGCGAGGTCGTCGCGAAACATGCGGCCCGTCGCATCGGCGCGGATGATGTAGTTCTCGAAAAAGATCCCGTGCTTCGCCGAGCGGATCGCGTCGCGCCATGCGGCGTAGTTTTCCTCCCCGTCGAGCAGGAGGCGCAGCGCATTGCCGCCGACCAGCGGCGCACCGGCGGCGCGGGAGAACGCAAGCTCCGCGAGGGAGCGGGCCAGCACGAGCGGGCGCGCGGGATCACTCACAGTGGCGGCGGCAGAGTTCAATGCGCACACTAGACGCCGGAGCGGGGCGCGGCTCAACCGCGAATGAACCGCGAGAGCGTATTCGACGCGCGCGGGGTTTTCCGTTTGCGTCCGCGCGTGCGCCATCGTTCCGCAGTCCTTCTTCTCGTGATCACTTCCGTGCTGTGGAGCCTCGGCGGCGTGCTGCTCAAGCAGGTGGAATGGCACCCGATGGCCAAGGCCGGTTCGCGCAGCGCGATCGCGGCGGCGGTGATCTGGCTGTGGATGCGCCGCCCGAAATTCTCGTGGTCGCGCAATCAGCTCCTCGGCGCGGCGGCATACGCCAGCACGGTCTCGACCTTTGTGATCGCGACGGATCTGACGAGCGCGGCAAATGCGATCTTCCTGCAATACACGGCACCCGCATACGTCGCGCTGCTCGGCGCGTGGATGGTCCCCGAACGCACGCAGCCGCGCGACTGGCTGTGCGTGGCGTTTACGATCGTGGGCGTCGGGATGATGTGCCGCGACGGGTCCGCGACGGGGAGCCTCGCCGGGATCGCGGCGGGACTTGCGAGCGGATTCTCCATGGCGCTGATGGTGCTTTTTCTCCGGCGCGAAAAGGACGGCTCGCCCGTCGCCGCGCTGCTGCTCGGCAACATCGCGACCGCCGTGATCGGGCTGCCGTTTGGATTTTTGCAGGGCGCGGGAAAATTGCCGGACGCGGCAGGATGGGCCGCGCTCGCGGCGCTCGGGGTGCTGCAACTCGGCCTGCCCTACATCCTGTATGGAATCGCGATCCGCCATGTGACGGCGATCGAGGGCATCCTGCTCCCGGCGCTCGAACCGGTGCTGAATCCGCTGTGGGTGTTCATCTTTCTGCACGAGCGCCCCGGCGCACGGAGCATGGCGGGCGCAGCGCTGGTGCTCGGGGCGGTTTCCGCGCACGGGCTCCTGGGATTGCGGGGAATAAATGCCGCCCATAATCAGGCCCGATAGCTGCTTCCCAAGACAGACTAGCCAACCAACTGATGCTCACCCACGGAGCCCCAATTCCATTTTTCGACGTACCGACGCAGGTTCTGCGGCCTCCGCCCGCCCTGAATGACGTGCCGGGGTTCGACGTGCTTTTCGACCGCGCGCCGCTCCCGATGTGGATCTGCGACATCGAGAATTTCCGCTTCATCGCGGTCAATTTTTCCGCGCTGAAATCGTACGGCTGGACGCGCGAGGAGTTCCTCGCGATGACGATGGACCGCATCCTCCCGCCGAAGGACATGGAGGGATTCCTAGAATACCGTAGGCAGGTGGAGTCACACGGCGCCGGCCTGAACCAGACGCAAAACTGGCGGCACAAGACGAAGGCGGGCGAAGTGATCGCCGTGCAGACCTCCTCGCAGAGCGTGACTTTCCACGGACGCCGCGCGCTGCTCGTGACGATCCACGACCGCAGCGGCCACCTGCGCGCCGAGGAGGAGAACCGCGAGCTGGCGCATGTGCTCAGCCTCGCCGCGGATGCGATTATCGTCTGCACGCTCGATCGCGAGATCCGGTATTGGAACAAGGGCGCGGAGCGCGTTTACGGATGGAGCGC
>BJFP01000356.1 GCA_014189875.1 Verrucomicrobiota bacterium
AAGCTGGAACCGTGGGATCTCACGCCGTTTGTCGGCTCCAAGGGGCGCGGAGAGTCGTCACGACGATATGAGGCTGGCTGGCCAAGCCAACTGAGCAGGCCGGCGACTTCGACCGAGTCCTCGCCGTTACCGCCCAAGGATTGGACGGGCGGGGAGATGGACGACAGCGACTGGCCGCGGGTTCGCCTGCCGCAACCTGCACCCCCAGTGTCCGGACGGCCGCAAAACAAGTGGGGCGCCACGGCTACCTTGTGCCTGCGCGGTAAATTCGAGGTGAAGGATCCGGCCCAGATGAAGAACTGCCGGCTGGCGCTTGACTACTGGGGCGGCGTGGTGGTGTACGTCAACGGCAAGGAAGTGGTCCGCCGGAACATGTCAGGCGACAAGCCGGACCTGCTGGCGCTCGCCGAGGACTATCCCAAGGAAGCGTTCCTCACGGCCAAAGGCAACTGTGCCACGGGCGTTGATAAGGTCATTGATCGCGGTTTGCAGAGTCTCGCGATACCCACCGCCCTGCTGCGGCGGGGCGTGAACGTGCTGGCCATCGAGGTCCATACCGCGCCGCTCCCCCTGGCGTACGTCAAGGTCGCGGGTGATGGGGACAGGGGGGCCGGAGGCATGTTGCCCTGGATGCCCATCGGTCTGCTGCGGGCGCGCTTGACGGTGTCGGCTGGCGCGGCCGTCGTGCCGAACGCGGCGCGGCCGGCCGGCATTCAGGTGTGGAACAGCGCGCCTTACGAAACGCTGGGGGTGTTTGACTTCGGCGATCCCTGCGAGAATCTTCGGCCGGTGGTGATCCATGGGGCGCGCAACACCGCCTTTTCGGGGCGGCTGGTGGTAAGCTCGGATCAGCCACTGAAAGGGTTGACCGTGAAGGTCTCGGAACTGGCCGAGGCCGGCGGGGCCAAACTTGCCGCCTCGGCGGTCCAGGTGCGCTACGCGGTGGCCGTGGTGCCCGGCGAGATGCTGACCACCGAGCAGGCTGGCGAAATGGTAATGGCGCAATTTCGGCACCGGCACACGAGCATTGTCTTTTCGCAGGGGAAATCGCACCTCCCGCTTGACCGATTCGACGGCTTGCTGGAAACCCTGCCGGCGGAAATCCCGGTAAGTCGGGCACCGGTTCGGAAGAGTCTGACCGGCGGCGCGGTGGCGCCGCTGTGGTTCACGGTTCGCGTGCCGAAGAACGCCAAGGCGGGAACGTACCAGGGCCAGATCACGATCTCGGCCGCGGGCCTGGCGGCCGTGAGTGTGCCGTTACGGGTCAGCGTCAGCGACTGGGTCGTGCCGGATCCGCGCGACTTCCGGTTGTGTAATCTGCCCGTCCAGCTTGATTATCCGATGGCCTGGCATTACGAGATCCCGATGTGGTCCGACAAGCACTTCGAGATGCTCGGCAAGGCGCACGCACTGATGGCCGAAGCCGGCGCGCGCAACTTCAATCTCACTCTCGTCGCCGAAGAAGATCGTCGTTTGGCACCCGCTGTGATCAAGACCAACGATTATGCCTCCGTCATCCGTTGGATTAAGCAGCCCGACGGCAAGTACAAGCACGACCTGACCGTCTTCGACAAGTACCTGGCGATGGTGGCCAAATCCGCCGGCATGCCGCGTCCGTTGCTGCTGAAGGCGTGGACGTGCACGGGGCATAATTACAGCAAGAAGAATATTGCGAATAGCCCGCCGCCGAATGTGTCCGTTTTCGACCCGCAAACGGGTAAGATCGAGACGATGAAGGCGCCGGATCCGGGCACGGACGAAGCGGTGACGTTCTGGCGGCCGGTCTTCGACGATATTCTCAAGCGCATCAAAGAGCGCGGTTGGCTGGATGCGACCGCCCTCAGTTGGACCGCTTTCTACGGCGGACCGGACGACTCCACGATCAGGCTCTCGGAGAAGCTCTGGCCCGAGGCGGTCTGGTTCATCTGTTCTCATGAGATCCATCGAGAGTGGCGCAGTCTGAACAACCCTGCATGGGTCAAGGTCCGCTACGGCAACACGGCCTACTTCTATGGGGAGCCGAGTCCGCGTGGCTACCGGGCCCTGCTCGAACCGCGGCCCATGTTCCTGGCCGACGTGTTTCGCCAGAACTGGCGTGACTATTCTCCGCTGACTCTTCAGCGTCGGACGCCGGAAGACATTGCCATGTCAGGACTGGATGGCGTCGGCGATTTCGGCAGTGACCTGTTCGGTTATCGGGAGCCCTCGGGACGTTTCGTTCGCAGTGAGTGCAACGATGGGCCGTCATCGCCCGCGCAGAGCCACATGTCCATGCTCTATCCCGGTCCGGACGGCCCGGTGGCGACCGAGCGCTACGAGATGTTCCGCGAAGGCGTGGTGATGACCGAGGCGCTGCTGTTCATCGAGCGGGCGCTCCAGGCGAAGAAGCTCAGCCCGCAACTCCAGCAGCGAGCCGAGCAGGCGCTGGACGCGCGCAGCAATGCCTTCATCATGGATTGGTTCTGCATCCGTGACATGCCGGCAGCCGAGGACGGCAAGTTACTGGACCTAGCCGGGGAAGTGGCGAGGGAGTTGGGGCAGAATTGAGGGGTTCAACACCTTAACAACAAGGAGCAAAACGATGCAACAGACGAGCAAGACAGCAAGGACGAAACGAGTATTCAGCGCCGTGGCCATGGCAACCCTCTGGTTGGCGTCATTTACAGCAGAAGCCCTGATCAATCCCAGATTCACGCCGGTCCATCTGGTCAAGGAGGCGACCTTGATCGTGGGGTTGGACCTCAAGGCTGGGTCGAATTCCGTGTTTACGGCCACGGTCCGCGAGACGCTCAAGGGTAAGACGGAGCAGAAGACGCTGCGCTTGGACGCGTCCAGGGCGGACGAAGATTCGTACAACGCACTGCGCGACCTGGTGGCGGCGGGTCAGCCGGCGTTGCTCTTTCAAGGCGAGTTCCGAGATCAGGCTAACGCGAATGCGTTCCAGAGCGCTTTCCTGAGTATCGGCGGCAAATGGGTGCGCTGCGACGCCGGCAAGGAAGGCTGGGTTCTGACCAAACTGGGCGATCGTGAGTTGGCTGCTATCTGGGCTGGCGGCACCGATATGCTGCGTCGGGCAGTGGAGTACATTCTCGCGGATGACGAACCTGCCGTGCCGGTCAAAGATGGCGTCTCCTGGAGCAAGCCGCCCGTAAAGCTGACGGCGATGAGCGGAGCGATCCGGGCCATCCGGACGGTGGACCTCGGTGGCGACGGCAAGCTGGCGCTGTTCGTGGCATGCGATGGGGGTGACCGACTGCTGGAGGTGGCGAAGAACCGGTCGGCAACGGACATTACCGCGGCGCGCGGGTTGCAGTCGAAGTCGCAGGCGTTTGCGTGGGGCGATTTTGCGGGCCAGGGCCGGCTGGATCTGATCTCCTTCGACGGCAAGGCTGTGACGTTGCACGCGCAGCAGGCGGACGGCAAGTTCCAGGCGAAGCCGCTGGACCTCGGCACGGCGATGTCAGCGGGCTGCATCGCTTTGGCGACGTTGGATGCCGGGAACGGCCGTGCGGGCCTGGTGGTTACCGGTGAGGCCTTTCCCGTGGTCGTTACCCTGGACGCCGAGGGCAAGGCGGCGGCCACGACCCTGACCGCGCCGGGCGTGGAAATGGCGAAACTCGGCAAGCTGGGGCCGTGCCTGGTGGCGGATTGCGACGGCGATGGTTATCCCGATATCCTCCTGCCCGCCGAAGAGGGAAGCGTATTCTTCCGTGCCACCGCACCAGGCAGGTTTGCGCCGGGTGCGGCCTGCGATCTGAAGCTGGGAAAGGCTCCGGCCACGGCCTGCCTGGGCGATTTCGATGCCGACGGCCGGCTCGATGTCTTCTGCGTCAACGCCAGCGGCAGTCTTCTGTGGGAAAACGCCGGCGGCGGCAAGTTCCATGAGACCTTTGATCTCACCGGTGAACTCGCCTACGGCGCCGGGCTTCGCGGATCCGACTGCATGGCCGGCGACTTCAACAACGACGGCCGCCAGGATGTCGCCATCGCTTACAGCGCCGGGCATCCGATGCTGTTCTTCAATCGCGGTTTTCGCAACTTCGGAAATGCCACGGGCATCAATCTCGGCTGGGACAAACTGCTTCCGGCAGCGGAAAAGGGGCAGGCCTCCGCCTGCCTTGCCGATCTGGATGGCGACGGCGCGCAGGATCTGGCGATGGCGCTGAACAACGGGGATGTCTGGGTGGTGTTTCGGGAAAACAGCAACCCCGACCGTCAGGCGATGATGGCGGTGGCGACTTTGCCGGTCGGCGGCTCGAACAAGGGGCCGGTCGCGGTCACCGGGTGGGCGGGCAAGCGTTGCCTGGGCGTGTGGAACGTTCTGCCGGGAGTCAGCCAGGCCTGCTTCGGCTTGACGGAGGCGGGTGTGGTGACGCTCAAGTGGCGCCTGCCCGGCGGCAAGGAAC
>BJFP01000357.1 GCA_014189875.1 Verrucomicrobiota bacterium
CCACTACATCCGCGCCGGTTACGCCGGACTCTACCTCGTCTCGCACGAGGAACAACGAGTCGAAGCCGAACTCAAGGCCATCGCCGAAACCCTCAAACACCGGCTCTACGCCTGGTCGGCCACCGCCGGCCTCATCGACACCAGCGACGGCACCTCCCGTGGCGCACAGGACCCCATGGAGGTCTTGGGCATCCTCGCCACACTGCCGGAAGACAGCATCGTGCTCCTGCGCGATTACCACGTCTTCCTCGACGACCCGAATCCCATGTTGCTCCGGCAGTTGAAGGATCAGCTCCGGGCCGGGAAGACGAAGGGTCACACACTCGCGCTGCTCGGTTGCCGGCTGAAGTTGCCGCCGGAACTGGAGCGCGAGTTCATCGTCGTGGACTTCACATTGCCCGGTGCGGAAGCCCTGGGCGAAGTCCTCAACGGCATCCTCAAATCCACGGGAAAGAAGCGACCCTCACCCGAAGCCACCGCAGCCCTCATTGACGCGGCGCGCGGCCTCACCACCACGGAAGCCGAGGATGCATTCGCACTCTCGGTCGTGGAAACCGGCGAACTGAACCCTACCGTCATTGCACGGGAAAAAGCGCAGGCGGTGAAAAAGAACGGCCTGCTGGAACTCATCGAAACCCGCGAATCTCTCGATTCCATCGGCGGCCTGGACCTGCTCAAGGACTGGCTGCTCAAACGTCGCGAGGCATTCACACCGCGGGCCAAGCAATACGGGCTGCCGATGCCGAAAGGCGTCCTCATGCTGGGCATCCCCGGTTGCGGCAAGTCGCTCACGGCGAAAGCCACCGCCAGTGTGTTCAACGTCCCGTTGCTGCGCCTGGATGCCGGGCGCATCTTCGCCGGGCTCGTGGGGCAATCGGAATCCAACCTCCGCGCCGTCATCCAAACCGCCGAGGCCATCGCCCCGTGCGTGCTGTGGATTGATGAAATGGAGAAGGGATTCGCCGGCAGCCGCAGTTCGGGTTCGACCGATGGCGGCACCTCTTCGCGGGTGTTCGGATCGTTCATCTCCTGGATGCAGGAAAAGAAATCGCCGGTGTTCATCGTCGCCACGGCCAATGACGTGAGCCAGCTCCCGCCCGAGATGCTCCGCAAGGGGCGCTGGGATGAACTGTTCTTCGTGGACCTTCCCACGCGGGATGAACGCGAGGCCATCTGGGCCATCCAAATCGGAAAGTTCAAACGCGACGCGCAGGAATTCGACATCCGCCAACTGGCGAAAGTCACCGAAACGTTCACCGGCTCCGAGATCGAACAGGTGTTCATCGAGGCGCTCTACCGGGCCTTCGAGCAGGAGCAGGAGCCCACGGACCTCACCATCGGCGAGGTGCTGGTGGATTTCGTCCCGCTCTCAAAACTCATGGGCGAATCCATGACGGCACTGCGCACATGGGCCAAGGGCCGCGCGCGTCCGGCCACCACGCCGGTCGCTGAGCGCACCACCCGGAGGATTGCGGCATGAGCGCACCGACGAAGATCGAACACGAGCATTACGCGAAATTGATCGGGCGGCAGATCACCGCGATTCAATGGGAGGAAATGGAAGGACAGGCGCTGCCGGTCCTCGTCCTCAGCGGATGGGATCGCGATGGCAATGTCGCCACGGCCACTGTGCTCATGGACCCGGAGGGCAATGGCCCCGGTCATCTGGATCACAATCTCTGATCCGGATTCACCATACGCGGAGGCCGGACTGTTCCATCCGGTCTGGCTTCCCCGCTCACTCAACAATGAAAGGAGGACACATTATGGGACTGAGTTTTTTCTACGAATTCACTGCACCCGCATCCACCACGGCAGCCGAACTCGAAGTATTCCTTCACGACGTTCAACGCGAAGCGAAGGCACTCGGGTTCAATCCGACCACGGTGTTGAACGTGCCGTTCGACACACCGGAGCGGCGCGAGTTTGCGAATCGCCTTGGCGGCAATTTCACGCTGCAAGATGACCGTCTCAAGGGCGTCGCGATTCCGGCACCGGGCCAGCTTCGCAATCACGATCCTGAATCAGGAGAGTCGAGATTATTCCCGCAGCATGGAGTCGTCCTCATCGTGACCGATGAGCGCGGGTGCGAAGCCTGCTTCGGATTCTTCCAATTCCCGGAGCACATCACCGACATCCACGGTGCGGTTCTCGCGGCTACCGGTCTTCAAGGCCGTTGGTGGTTTCGGGATTTCGTCAGCAGCCCCGACCCTCGAGTCCGCGCCCTCGTCGGCCATTTCGAGACAGCCGGCTACACGAAGATGGTGAAGGACGAGTTCGCCTGAGTGTTCAAAAAAAGGCGGGGCGGCGACGCCGTTCCGCCTTTTTTAGCTATCAGCCAGATTCCCTTATGAATACTCGTCCGCCGCCTAAACGAGCGCGCCTCTCATTCGGCGCACAAGCCGGACCTCGTTCCTATGTGCAAATTCATGTTCCCAGATCCGTAGCACCCGCCAACCCTTCGCGCGGAGGGTGCGCGTCACCAACAGGTCGCGGGCCTAGTTTGCGGGGAAGTTTCGTGTGCCGACGCCACCCAGTGATACCTCACGCGCGAAACAGCGCCATCATCCGCAGTTCCGTTATCTTATTTCCACGCCCACGTTCACGTAGTGCGAGAGGACGAAGTCGAGGAACACCTGCTACTTGCTGTTGAAGTGCGTGCTAATCTCCACCTTCGCCTTCGCGGCGCGATCCTCGCGGGTGAGCGTCGGCAGCGCGTAGGCCACACGGCCAGCTTCGTGTTGCGATACTCCAGCACGTAATCCGCCGTGAGCGCCTTGCCCCGCCGCCCGTGGCCCTCGATGCGCCCCGCCGCGATGGAATACTCCCGCCGGATGCGGCTGCCCTCGACGACGCCCCAGCCCGCCGCCGCCAGCGCGGGATCGATGTGCTCGGCCCTCGTCTCGGCTTCGTTCATTGGTTTTGTCTGGCGGGAACGATGATAAGGCCGGTGCCCGGCTCTCCGAAGCTCACGCACGCACCGCCGGTGGCAGCCCGGTAAGCAGCAAGGGCACAGAGCGCAGCATCGACGAGGTCAATATTGGTCAACATGGTGAGATCAATTTCCGCCGCTTCCAACAATGCGCGACGTTGTGCCCGTTTGCGGGAAGCGTCCGCATTGCCACCGCGCATGTGCCACGTGATGGCGTGAGGGAAACTTTTCAAAGCTGCACCTTCGGCGGGGCACTGGAAGTCTGGCGACCAGCGGGTGCGTCGGTGCAAGTGCGCGATACAGTGCCTCGCCTCGGAGCATCCAACCGAAATGATTTCGCGGATGAGCCAAGGCCCTTGGCGTGTCGGCGTGGAAAAACACCAGATTCCCATGCCCATGAGCGCCCGCTCCGCTGGGCGCGCCCGTCCGTCAATGCTCCAGCGGCACGGCGCATCGACCGAAATCACTCGCGCATTCACGGTCTCAATGCACCACCCTGAGAGCCTCTGAACGTCCGTTGTGACCATGTGGCTAGAGTATTTGCCATCCTTGATCGCAACAGCATGAAACCCCTTGCGCGCACCACCCACGCGCCTGACAAACCCCAGGCATGGAAACCCGCGTACCGAAAACGCCTGCCCACGCTGCGAAACCTTGGAAACCAGGGACTTCACGCCCTCGACGCGCAAATAACTGCACCAGATCCATCACAAACCACCAACATGTCTCCTTGGCTTGCCATGACTTTCAAAAACGATAGGGTTGCGGACAGGCTCTACTTCGCCGCCGTCGCTAAGTGCGGCTCGACCGATCTCGGCCCGCATCTGCAGCCGATCTTCGCAACCGATTGGCCCGGCCTCTCCGCCGATTGAATGGCCTTTTGCGAACGAAAGTATGGCGAAGCGGCCAAACCGAAGTAGTGCACTGGCTGCCCCACCGACGTTTAGACCCTTACCGCTGGACTGCCCCGCAAGATGCGGAGAAGTATTTGGGAATTACGGTATCAAGGTGAGAGGTTTGCGCGGATGGCGCGGGCATCATACCCCCTCTCTCCCCGGCGCCGATCCGCGCTCAGACCGTTTCCGGTGCGGCGGGCGCGAAAGCAATTTCCTGCACCGGTGCGTGTCCCCCGAATGCCAATACTTGACTTTTCCGTGGGGGCGCGGCAGCACAGCAGCCGTACCGTTCGATTTGATTTCCCGGCGTGCGCCGGGGGGTTGGACGGCTACTACGAACACCTCATCCACCGCGCGGGCGGAGGGAAGGTAGCGACAGTTAAAAATGAAAGAAACGACAATGCACAAACTACTGACGATGTTGACTGGAATTCTGCTCACGGGCGCGTCTGCATGGGCTGCCGAGAACGATGCCGCCCAACGCCGAACCGACTGGTTCAAGGACGGGCAGTGGGGCGTCTCCACGCGCTACCTTACGGACGCGGGCATGAGCGCCGAGGAGTG
>BJFP01000358.1 GCA_014189875.1 Verrucomicrobiota bacterium
CTGCAAACCCTCCGCCACCTCATCGAACAGCCCTTCCTCGGCCTCGTGTAATTTTTTCCACTCATGAAAGTCCAACTCGATAACCAAGTCGCCCTCGTCACCGGAGCCGCCGGAGCCATCGGCCAAGCCATCTGCGCATCGCTCGCCGCCAACGGTGCCAAAGTCGTCTATGCCGACATCAACCTCGAAGGTGCCCGCCAGCTCGCCGCCGCCACGCCCGGAGCCATGGCGCTCCGCATGGATGTCACCGATGAAAAGCAGATCGAATCAGCCATCAGCGAAATCATCGCCACGCACGGCCGCCTCGACATCCTCGTTAACAACGCCGGCATCAACACCATGGCGCATCGCGTGAACATTGATTCGTTCCCCGCCGACGAATGGGACCGCATCCTCCGCGTGGACCTCACCGGCCTCTTCCTCGTCAGCAAGGCCGCCTCGCGCCACATGCTCCAGCGCAAATCCGGCCGCATCATCAACATCTCCTCCGTCATGGGCCTTGTGCCAGCACGCCTCCAATGCGCCTACACCGCCGCCAAGGCCGGCGTAGTCAATCTCACCCGCACAATGGCCATCGAACTCGGCTCGCAGGGCATCCTCACCAACTGCATCGCCCCCGGCTCCATCCTCAGTGAAGGCACGAAGCAGCTCTTCTACGGCGAGAACGGCCAGTTCAACGACCGCGTTCAGGCCATGCTCGCCCACGTCCCCCTCGGCCGCCCCGGCCAGCCCGAGGAAATCGCGCACGCCGTCCTCTTCCTCGCCGCCCCCGAAAGCTCCTACCTCAACGGCGCCATCATCCCCGTCGATGGCGGCTGGCTCGCCGGTTACAGCCGCGATTTTTGAGTGAAAGACGAACCCGTAATGAGAGCCGCGCGCCGGTTGATCAAATCTCAAAACATGAAGGTGGACGTGAAGCTTGTGCAGTGACGAAAGGAAAAAAATGATCCACGTCATTGCCACCATTGAACTCGCGCCAGGCACGCGCGAAACATACCTGACCGAGATTCGGAAAATCATTTCCGACGTCCGCGCAGAGAAGGGCTGCATCGAATACGGCCCCGCTGTGGACGCCCAAACTGATCTGTCCAATCAAGCCAAGGTCGGTCCCGACAAGGTCGTCGTCGTGGAGAAGTGGGAAGACCTCGCCGCACTCAAGGCGCACTCGGTTTCGCCGCACATGCAAACGTATCGCGTCAATGTCAAAGACTACGTGCGCGGCGTGCATTTGCTGGTGCTCGACCCGGCCGATTAACTCGATCACGGGAGATTGAGGAGGTAAATCCCCCGAACGCTCAGCGAGACGTTCCACACGAAATTGGAGCACAGCACGACCATGAAACACATTCTCACATGCCTCCGCTGCCTCTCAGCGAGTGACCCACCATGGCCAGCGCGCCGGACAATCACGACGCCGCGACTCAGCCGAGCGCATCCGCGAGCGATTGCCGAGACGTTTACAGGAACTGAGGGAAGCCTGCGGGCTGAGCACTTATGCGCTGCGGCTGAAGTGTGGTGTCTCGAGGGATGCGATCAACCGCATTGAAGGTGGCGAAACCAAACCCGGCGTGCGTGTGCTCGCCCGGCTCATTCGGGGGCTGAAAAAATCTGATCTTTTCCGCAAGAAGTTCTGCCGGTGCGGGTATTCCTTCCGTGACACCCATAGAACACGTTCCAAATACGGCACAGCAGCGGTCCAAGAGCGCGGCAGGTGCGAACGTTGAGGCACCGGCTCTTGATCGGGGGCTGGCCATTCTGGAGGCGCTGGACTCTAGGCCGGAGGGGATGAATTTGTCGGAACTCAGCCGGATCATTGGCAGTCCGAAGAACTCCACGTCACGCTTCATGCAGACGTTGATCGGGCGGGGTTATCTAACGCGGGATGACGGCACGCAGCGCTTCCGGCTCACGGGAAAGCTGCTGCGCCTGGGACAGCCGCAGGTGGCGGATGTAAGCTTGGTGGAGTGTTCGCTGGACGCGATGCGGGCGTTGCGGGACGCGGTGGGCGAGACGGTGCAGGTCGGCATTCCGATTGGGGACGAGGGTGTCATCATCGAGAAGATCGAAAGCACGCAGGCGGTGCGCATCGGGGTGAACATCGGGTTGCGCTTCCCGCTGCACAACAATGCGCCGGGGAAGGTGCTGCTGGCGTTTCGTCATCCGAAGGAGCGCGAGCGCACGATCAACCGCATCAAGCTGAAGCGCTGCACGGCGCGCACGATCACGGGCAAAGATACGCTGCGGGCGGAATGTGAACGCGTGATGAAGCAAGGTTACGCGACGGATTGGGGCGAGGCGGATGAGGGCATTCATTGCGTGGCGGCTCCAATCCGCGACCGGCTGGATGTGCTGGTGGCGACGCTTTGGGTGTCGGGTATCGCGGGGCGGATGCCGAAGAGCACGTTCGCATCGGTGGCTGGCGAGGTGATGAAAGCAGCGGGTGAAATCGAAAGGAGGCTGCGGGCATGAATCGAACTCTGCCCCTTGCAATCCTCTTCGCGGCATCGCTGGCGAATGCGGATGAGTTCTTCACTTCCAAGATCGAGCCGTTGCTGAAACAGCGCTGCTACGAGTGTCATTCGCACGAGAAGAAGATGAAGGCCGGGCTGACGCTTGATTCCAAATCGGGCTGGGAGGAAGGCGGCGATTCGGGACCGGCCATCGTCGTGGGAAAGCCGGAGGAGAGCCTGCTCATCAAGATGGTGCGCTGGTCGGATGCGGATCATCAGATGCCGCCGAAGGAGAAGCTGCCGGCGGCGGAAGTCGCGCTGCTGGAAGAGTGGGTCAAACGTGGAGCGCCGGACCCGCGCGTGCTCGTGAAGGCACGTCCCAATGCCACGGACTGGTGGTCATTGAAGCCGCTGGTGAAATCTGCGTTGCCAGTTATCGCGGGCGCGACGGTCGAGCATCCGGTGGACCGCTTCATCCGGGCGCGGCTCGCGGAGCGGAAGCTGACACCTTCGCCGGAAGCGGACCGTCGCACGCTCATTCGGCGAGTGTATTTCGATCTGCACGGGCTGCCTCCGTCGCTTGCCGAGGTGGTGGCGTTTGAAAAGGACCGCGATCCGAAGGCTTACGAGCATCTGGTGGATCGGCTGCTCGCTTCTCCGCGCCATGGCGAGCGATGGGCGCGGCACTGGCTGGATACGATTCATTTCGCGGAGACGCATGGGTGTGGGCACGATCTGCCGCGGAATCACGCGTGGCGGTTTCGCGACTATGTCATCGAGGCGCTGAACAACGACAAGCCGTGGTCGCGGTTCGTGCGCGAGCAACTCGCCGCCGACCGTCTGTTTCCCGAGGAGCCGCGTCTCATCGCTGCGCTCGGTTTTCTCGGCGCGGGTGTGTTTGACCACAGCGCGTATGAGACAGCACCGACGAACTTCGAATACCTCGACCGCGATGACTTGGTGACGCAGACGATGGCGGCCTTCACCAGCACCACGGCGAACTGCGCACGCTGCCACGCGCACAAGTTTGATCCGATCACGCAGGAGGATTATTACGCGCTGCAATCGGTCTTCGCGGGCATCATCGAGGGCGACATTTCCTTTGATGAAGACACGAAGGTCGCGCTGCAACGGAAGCACTGGCAGCCGCTGCTCACGGCGGCCGAAGCACAGGGCAAGGCCGTCCTGCTGACGGCGGAGAACGACGTGCTCGTCGCCGATTGGGAGAAGCAGGAGAAGCATCAGGGGCTGGCGGTGAAATGGACGACGCTAGGATACGAGCGTTTCATCAGCACTGAGGGCGCGACGCTTTCGCGCAGCGGCGAGGTCATCATCTCCGGCGGCGCGAAGCCGGAGAAGGACACTTATGTCATCACCGCGACGTCGTCGCTCGCGAGCATCACCGCTCTGCGGCTCGATGTCATCGCGGACAAGTCATTGCCCAAAGATGGCCCCGGCCGGCAGGACAACGGCAATCTGACAGTGAGCGAGTTTGAGGCGCAGGTCTTCGATGCTGGAGCATCGTCGCCGGCGAAGCTGAAATTTTCGCGCGCGACGGCGGACTTCAATCAAGCGAGCTACGGGGCAATGGAAGCCATTGATGGCAATCCGGCCACGGGCTGGGGCATTCATCCGGCGGTAGGTCAGTCGCATCATGCGGTTTTCGAGCTGGCCGCGCCGCTCACCTTGAAACCCGGCGCGAAGCTCACCATCTCGCTGAAGCAGCTCGCTCCGCAGTCGCATCTCGTGGGCCGCTTCAAACTCTCTGCGACCGATGAACCCGCAGCGCGTGCTTCAGCGCGTGCTTCAGCGATGCCTGCACTCGCCTCAGCCGCGCTCGCCATTCCCGCCGACAAGCGCACCGAGGCGCAGCGTCTCGCGCTCGCCGCCCATGTACTGCGCCTTCGTGCTGCCGATGACAGGAAAAAGC
>BJFP01000359.1 GCA_014189875.1 Verrucomicrobiota bacterium
CTGCACCGCCTGTCACAAGGCCTATCGCGACGGACGCAACGAAAAGCCGTAGCCGTTTTTACGATGTCCTTCAGCCCCGAACGGTGCCCGCTCTGCGGCCAGCCGAACGATTGCGCGCGCGCCGCGCAGCCGGACAGCAAGGGCGCGTGCTGGTGCGTGAAGGAAACCTTCCCGCCGGAACTGTGCGCCCGCGTACCCGAGAAAGCGCGCCGCTGCGCGTGCATCTGCCAGCGCTGCCTCGCTGAGGCGCAACGCGAAAAGCAGTCCCACGCTTCAGCGGGCAAAGCCTTTGAGAAAGCCGGGACGCGTTCAGGCCTGCACGGCTTTTCGGGCTGAAGCCCCGGACTACTTTCCTTCCTCGCCCGCGAGCGCACGCGCGGCGCGGCGCTTTGTGGCGATGCGCTTCACGAGTTCGTCCGCGATCACCCCCGCGAGGATGACGATTCCGATGATTGCAAATTCCAGATGCGTCGGGATGCCGAGAATATTGATCGCATTATAGAGCACGCGCATCACCGCGGTGCCGATGATCACACCGATGACCGTCCCCTCACCGCCGCGCAGGCTGCATCCGCCAAGCACTGCGGCAGCGATGGCGTAGAGTTCGTAAAATTCACCAAGGCCCGAGGGCTGGATCGAATTAAGATTCAGCGAAAACAAAATCCCGCCAATGCCGCCGAGCATCGAGCAGAGGACGTAGGCGGTGATTTTCATCCGATCGGTATTGATGCCGCTGTAGCGCGCCGCCGTCTCGCTGCGCCCGAGCGCGAGCAGGTATCGGCCCCAGATGGTACGGTTCAGGAAAATCGCTGCGACGACTGCGATGACCAGCAGGAAAAACACGGACAGCGGAATCGAAAAGCCTCCGGCAACGTGCAGCTTTCCGATCGCGAAATTGCGCAATCCATCGTGTGCAGTCCCGAAACCGCCGGTCCCGTCGTGAAGGACGTGACGCGCGAGGCCGCGGTAGATGAGGAGTCCGCAGAGCGTGACGATGAATGGCTGCAGCCGCAGCTTCGTAATGAGCAGCCCGTGAGCGAGCCCGATGCACAGGGAAACCGCGAGCACTGCGAGCAGTGCCACCGGTTCGCTCCAGCCCTTCTGCATGAGCATCCACGAGAGCAGCGAGCCGACGAGACCGATGGTCGAGCCGATGGAAAGGTCAATCCCGCCCGTGACGATCACAAACATCGCACCGATGCTGATGATGCCGAACAGCGAGATCCATCCGACGAGATTTTGCAGGTTGTAAGCGCCGAGGAAGTTCGGGCTGAGCAGCGCCGTCGCGACGAAGATGAAGACAAAGAGGCCGAATATCCCGAGGAGTTTTTTCATGATGCGGAAGCGGTGTGTGCGGTGGCGAGGCGCATGATGGCCTCTTCGGCAAGTTCGTCGCGGCGCAGTTCGCCGGTGATGCGGCCCTCATGCATCACGAGCGTCCGATCGCTCATGCGGAGGACTTCCTCCATTTCACTGCTCACAAAAAGGATCGCGACGCCACGCCCGGCGAGTTCCTCCATCAGCCGGTAGATTTCCTGTTTCGCGCCGATGTCGATGCCGCGCGTCGGTTCGTCGAGCAGCAGTACGCGCGGCTCCATCGCGAGCCACTTTGCGAGCGCGACCTTCTGCTGGTTGCCGCCGGAAAGGAATTGCACGAACTGCGAAAGATTCGGCGTTTTCACGCGGAGCTGCGCGGTCATCTCCACCGCGATTTCGCCCTCGCGACGGCGGTTCAGAAAACCGAGGCGCGCATCGCGGCGCAGGCTCGCAAGCGTGGTGTTTTGGCCGACCGCCATTTCCAAAATCACGCCCTGTTGTTTACGATCCTCCGGCACGAGCGCCATGCCCGCTTGAATCGCATCGAGCGGTGAAGTGATGCGCAAGGGCTGTCCATTCATCCGAATCTCACCACCCGCCGCAGGCTCGATGCCGAAGAGCACTTGCAGCATCTCGGTGCGCCCTGAGCCGACGAGCCCGGCGACGCCGACGATCTCGCCGGGGCAGACGGAAAAATCGAGCGGCTTGCGCGGATGCGCGGCCGTGCGGAGTCCGCGCGCTTCGAGGACCGGCGCGCCTTGGCCACGCGCGGTGCGGTCGTGGCGTCCGAGATCGCGCCCGACCATGAGGCGCACCATCGCGTCGTGCGTGATTTCAGCGCGCTGCAGTTCGCCTGCATTCGCGCCGTCGCGCAGGACGAGCACCCGGTCCGCGAGTTCCTTCACCTCGCCGAGCCGGTGCGAAATATAGATCACACTGATGCCCCGCGTGCGCAGATCCTTCACCACGCGGTAAAGCTGATCCGTCTCGTGCTGACTGAGGCTCGATGTCGGCTCGTCCATGATCAGCACACGCGCATTCGTGCCGAGCGCCTTCGCGATTTCCACGAGCTGCTGCCGGCCCGGCGAAAGCGCGCTCACGAGCGTGCGCGGCGCGGAGTCGAGCCCGACCTGTGCGAGCAGTCCGAGCGAGTCGGCGTAAAGCCTGCGACGATCCACGAAGCCGAACCGCTGCGGCTCGCGTCCGAGGAAAAGATTCGACGCGATGTCGAGATTGTCCGCGAGGTTCAGTTCCTGATGAATGAGCGCGATGCCCGCGTGCTCCGCTGCACGCACATTCGGAAAGCGAACGCCCGCACCGTTCACGAAAATTTCCCCGCTGTCCGGCTCCTGCACACCCGCGAGGATTTTCATCAGCGTGCTCTTGCCCGCGCCGTTCTCACCGATGACCGCAAGCACTTCGCCGCGCCCAAGCGCGAGGCTCACGTCGCGCAACGCCCGCACGCCAGGAAAACTTTTGCACAGCCCGCGCACTTCGAGCAGCGGACGGGCGTTCGGATCGAGAGGAATCATCGCGCTTCCTCGGGATGGATCGGATGGTACGGCCGCTTGGCCGGTCTGGAGCACCAAAGGTGCGAACCCATGCCAGCCCAGGGCAACGCCCTGGGATTCCTATGAAAAGAGGACAAAGCCCTTAAGGGGCGGCCCCACTGTGACGCCCCTTCAGGGCGTTGTTCATTCACACGACGATACCCAGGGCGCTGCCCTGGGCTGAAATGAGGACGGGCCTTTGGCCCTGAGCGCCGCCTCGCGGCAGCCCTCCATCCCATCGGTGGAATCAAATTCATGCGCGCGCGTCGCCGCTGCCGTTACTTCCCGGCTTCCTGCATCTTCTTCAGATCCGTGCGGAACTTCTCCACGTTCGGCTTCGTCACCTCGACGATCGGCACCTCGAGAAAACCACCGGGCGGCAGCACTGATTTGTCGCCATTCGCGAGGCCGTTCAAAATACGCACCGACTCGAATCCGTAGAAGTAAGGCTGCTGGCTGATTGTCCCGACAACGGTGCCGTCGATGATCCCCTGCAGCACGGCATCCTGCTCGTCGAAACTCACGATCTTTATCATGCCGATTTTCCCCGCTTCCTTCGCGGCTTCCATGCACTGCGGCGCGTTGTAGGCGAACAGACCGACCATGCACGCAAGGTCGGGCACGGATGCCATCGCGTCCTGCGCATTCGCCTTCGCACGCGCGTAGTCGAAATTATCTGTGCGAGTATCGAGCACCGTGAACTTTTCGCCAGCGAGCGGCGCTCCGTTGGGATCCGCCTTCATCGTCGCGCCAGTCTGCTCCGGGCGGTCGAGCAGTTCGTCAATGACACCCTGGCGGCGCTGCTGTGCATTAAGCTGCTCGAGACGTCCCACAAAAATCATCACCTTCCCGCCCAGCGGCAGCGCGGTCTTCACGAGTTTGCCCGCCGCGCGGCCGGCCTTGTAGTTATCCATGCCGACGAAGCAGAGACGCTTCGAATCCGGTGCGTCAGAATCGTGAGTGATGACGGGGAAACGTGCCGCTGCCTCGTTGATGAGATCGATCTGGTTCTTCGCATCAATCGGACTGATGGCCATGCCGCTCACGCCGCGTGCGATGAGCCCCTCGACCATGCGCTTCTGATCCACCACGCCCTTCGGCGGCATGAGCACCTCGCACTCCACTCCGAACTTCTTTTCCGCCGCACGCACACCCGCTGCCGCCGTGTTCCAAAACGGATCCACGCCATTCGTGACGTAGGCGAGTTTCTTCTTGCCCGAGCTGGAAGCCGCGCCGCCATCGGGCTTCTTGTCGCAAGCTGTAAAGAGCGCGGTGACAGCGATGGACAGGGTGAGGAATAAAGTGCGCGTAGGGATTTTTGGTTTCATGGGAGAGAGGGCGCGGATGCTGAACGGGCAGGGTGCATTTGGAAAACAGATTTGCCGGGCGATATCGTAGGTGCGCTCGTGAACGCGCGGGCGATCGCTCGCAACGCGAGAGCAAGGCGTGCCCGCGCTTTTACAAGCGCGGCTACGAGCCATCAGTGGACCGTC
>BJFP01000360.1 GCA_014189875.1 Verrucomicrobiota bacterium
AGATTCGCGAGCGAATAGCCGAGCGCGCCGAGCGTGCCGATTTGCAAAAAGTCGCGCCGCGAGACGCCGTCGCAAGTGGTGATGGAGCCGGGGCCGGTGAGTTTGATCATGGCAGGGAAATGCGGTGATTCCTTTTGATAATCTGCGGCGAGGCATTCGCCAAGGCGTTGTTCGTCGAAATAGGGAACCGCTGCTGAAAGCGGATCAGCCTCCCGCCTGTGAAGGCAGGCAGTCTGTCCCGTCTGCCAACACAGCCGGGACGGCTGTGTTCCACACGGCTTGCGGGCGGCGCGCTTGCCTTCGCGGATGTCGCGGATGGCGGCGGCGATGTGAACTTCCATCGCCTTATGGTTGTGTTTGTGCGCGGCGGCGATGGCCTCGTTCACCTGCTTAATCGCCTCGACGCGCTCGCCGTGCTTGTTGTGCTTCGCGTCCTGAAGATCGTTCTTCGCCTTTTCGAGATGGACGATTGGGTGCTTGGCGTGCCTGGCTGCTTCGAGCTGGACGAGCGCCTGGTTCATCTCGGGCTGTGCGGTGTGCATGGGCTTCAGCGTGCGGGCGAAGGCGGGCGTGGCGCAGAGTGCGGCGGTGCAGAGTGCGACGAGGAGGGACTTGGTTTTGGTTTTCATGGCGAGGCTTTGGATGGTGAGGATGAAATGGAATCCCGATGGTGAACCCGCGGGCAAACGGAAAGTCGCCGGGGAAATTTGCTCCGCGTCTCTTATCTGAACGGGAGTGATGGAATTCGGGCGATCATTTTTTCAACGCAGAGGCGCAGAGGAGGATGCAGAGGATGCGGAGGAACGAGATGAAGCTGCCACCAATGAGCGGTGCGGGAAAATCCCTCCTCTGCGGAACTCTCATCTTCGCTCTACGCCTCTGCGTTGAAAGATGCGCTGCCAAAGTCCGCCTGCATCGTCCCGCTCCCGCGCTTTCATCCCCACGCACGCCGTGCGGATTCCCCTTCATCCGCGCACACCCCGCGCTATGCTGGACCGTCGTGCCACTTCTCTCCGGCGTCTTCCGCAACCTCGTCTTCAAGCCGGTCCTGCGACCTGTCTTCCGGCTGCTCACGGGCGCGCTGGCGATTCCGGCGTTCCGTTTTGTGATGCGGAAACTCTGGCGGCAGAAGCATCTCTCGAAAGAAACGGAGCGCGATCTGGAGATGTGGTTCCGCGGCGCCGTGATCCTGCTGGCGGCCACGGCGAACCTCGAGGATTTCCTCTTCGGCTGGCTGCCGTGGCACAAGAGCGAGGATCCGTGGCTCACCATGCTGCTGCGGCTGATGCTCGCCGTGGGCGTGATCGAGAACATGCCGGATCAGGACGTGTTCGCCATCGTCCACCGCGGCCCGCCGAAGGCAAAATGGACGAGCCTCGCCGGGCTCCGGGACGTGTGGCGGCGCAGGGGCGAATTTCTCCGCGGCATGTGCGTGATCCACCTCAAGCGATCGTCGCCCGTCTTCGTGATCATGACGGTGATCTTCGGCAACGCGCCGGGCACCCGCGAGTTTGTCGTCGGGTGGGTTTTCTACGGCCTCGCCGTGGTGCAGTATCTCATCATCGGGCTGGTCACGGAGCGGGACCGGCTCGGCGGGCTGCTGAAACTTTTCGATGAAAGCACGGAGGCGATCCGCAAGAAGATCGCGGCCTCCGAAAATGCGCCGCCGCCGGACGGGATGATCGGCGGGGCGTGATCGCGGCCGCATTTTCGCTTGCCCGCACGCGGCGCGCACGCGAGACGTGACGCCCTGTTTTTTCCCACACATGGACAAAATCCTGCCGCTCCTGCGCAAGAATGCGCGCGCTTCGATCGCTGATCTCGCCAAGGCCACAAGCCTCAGCGAGGCCGAGGTGGCGCGGTGCATCGAGAAGCTGGAGCACGACGGCGTGGTGCTCGGCTATCAGGCAATCGTGGACCCGGAAAAAATCGCGCGCGAAAGCGTGACGGCCGTGATCGAGGTGAAGCTCACGCCGGAGCGCGATGGCGGCTTCAACAAGCTGGCCGAGCGCATTTCCAAATTCCCCGAGGTGCAGAGCTGCTACCTGATGAGCGGCGGCTACGATCTCATGGTCGTGGTCGAGGGGCGCACGCTGCACGAGGTGGCGGGCTTCGTGAGCGAGAAGCTGAGCACGCAAAAGGGTGTTATTTCAACCGGGACGCATTTCCGCCTGCGAGCATACAAGGAGAATGGCGTGGAGTTGAAAAAGGAGCCCGGCCCGGAGAGGCTGTCCGTCGCGCCATGAGGACATTTAAGATTTGCCCGGCCTTCGCCCGCGGCTGTCTCGCTGCGCTCGGCTCAGATTTAGGATTTAAGATTTTCAGCGCGCGAGCTTGATGGCCGTGCGTTTCGGCACGGCGGCGCAGACTTTTTTCTGTCCCCGCTGACTGCACTTCGCGCACGGCTCATCCGTCCCAAACTTCGCGTGTGATCGCGCCCCAAATCTTAAAACCTAAATCTTAAATTTTTCCCATGCTTCTCAGCAAACACATCGCAAACCACGTCCGCGACATTCCCCGCTCGGGGATCCGCGACTTTTTCGAGATCGTCCAGACGATGGCGGACGTAATCTCGCTCGGCATCGGCGAGCCGGACTTTCACACGCCGTGGCGCATCCGCGAGGCGGCCATCTACGGGCTCGAACGCGGGCACACGGGCTACACATCGAATCTCGGGCTGCCGAAATTGCGCGAGCGGATCGCGCAGTATGTGCAGAAGCATTTCCACGTGGGCTACGATCCGGCGACGGAGATCATCGTGACGGTCGGCGTGAGCGAGGCGATCGATCTCGCGCTGCGCGCACTTTTGAACCCCGGCGACGAGGTGCTCTACCACGAGCCGTGCTACGTGAGCTACAGCCCGAGCGTGGTGCTCGCGCACGGCGTGCCGGTCGCGGTGCCGACGTTTGCGACGGACAATTTCCGCATGACCGCGGAGGAACTCGCGAAGCTGATCACGCCGCGCTCGAAGGTGCTGATGATGAATTTTCCCTGCAACCCGACCGGCGCGACGCAGACGCGCGAGGAATTGGAAAAAATCGCGGCACTGTGCGTGAAGCACGATCTCATCGTGCTCACGGATGAGATTTACAGCGAACTGACCTACGACGGCGCGGAGCATGTGAGCATCGCGGCGCTGAAGGGAATGCGCGAGCGCACGGTGTTTTTGCACGGGTTTTCGAAGGCGTTTGCGATGACGGGATTTCGCATCGGCTACGCATGCGCGCCGCCGGCGCTCACCGAGGCGATGATGAAGATCCACCAGTATGCCATCCTGTGCGCAAACACGATGGCGCAGGACGCCGCGATCGAGGCACTCGAAAGCGGCGACGGCGACGTGGCGATGATGCGCAAGGAATACGAGGCGCGGCGGAATTTCATCGTGCGAAGTCTGAACGACATGGGGCTGCCGTGCTTCAAGCCGCTCGGCGCGTTCTACGTCTTCCCGGACATCACGAGCACGGGGCTCACGAGCAAGGAATTCTCACTGCGGCTTTTGCAGGAGAAAAAAGTCGCGTGCGTGCCGGGGCCGGCCTTCGGCGTGAGCGGCACGGGCCACGTGCGGTGCAGCTACGCGACCTCGATGGAGAAGATCAAAATCGCGATGCAACGCATGGCGGAGTTCGTCACGGAGGTGCGGAAATGAGCGCCGGAACGAAAGTCACAAAAGCCGTGCTCCTCGCAGCCGGCAAAGGCACGCGGATGAAGGATCTCACAAACGAACTTCCGAAGCCGATGCTGGCAGTCCGCGGCAAGCCGATCCTCCTGCACATCGTCGAGGGGCTGCGCACGGCGGGCGTGACAGATTTCTGCATCATCGTCGGCTACCGCGCGGACGTGGTGCGCGATTTTTTCGGCGACGGATCGAAGTTCGGCGTGCGTGTGAGCTACGCGACGCAGGTCGTGCAGGACGGCACGGGCAGGGTCGTCGAACTCGCGAAGGATTTCGCCGGGAGCGACGCGTTCGTGCTCAGCTACGGCGACATTTTGATCGATCCAAAAAACTACCCGCGACTCACGGATCTCGGCGACGCCGAGGGCATCGTGACCGTGAAGCACAACGAGGGCGAAATGGCGAAAGGCGGCTGCGTCGTGGTGAACGCGCGTTTCGATCTGACCGATCTGATCGAGAAGCCCGACGGCCCCCCGCCGAGCCCGTGGTACAATGCAGGCGTGTACACATTCCGTCCGAGCATCTTCGGTTTCACGGCGAAGCTGAAACTTTCCAAGCGCGGCGAATACGAGCTCACCGACGCAATCCGCGACCTCGCGCAGAGCGGAACAGTCGTCCGCGTCGTGGAACTCAGCGGCGACTGGGCCGACGTGCGCGA
>BJFP01000361.1 GCA_014189875.1 Verrucomicrobiota bacterium
CACGCCCGACGTGGCCTTCCCCCGCGCCGCCCCGCTCGCCGGCGGCCCCTTCGTCACCTCGCCCACCGGCGGCGACACGCAGGACCGCGAACCGCGCTCGCGCGAGATGGAGTGAAGGTGGAGCCTATGTCATCGAATAATCAGGCCGTCCCTACTCCCGATTTCGACTTCGCGTTCCCGATGCTGGAAAAGTGGCTTCGCTCGCTAATGGCGAAACGCGGTGCATCGCCATCAGAGGAAGACCTTGTGGAACTACAACAGCAGGCGGACGAAATCAAACGCACCTACGAGGCAAAGATTGCGCACATGGGAAAGACGTATCAAGTCGAGCTGGCGAAGGCCAAGGAGGAACGGAATGCCGCGGTGGAGACGGCCATCGAGCGCACAAGGGAGGAGGCGCGGGAAAACATGCCTCATCCGTTAGTTCTGGCCGCGGCAGAGAAAATAGTCGGAAGGATCGCTGCGAAGTGCAAACCCGCGTCTGATAGAGTGCGAGGTCTTTTTAGTGTCCCCGGTAAGCTGGCGGCGTTTGAAGCCGAGAAGAAAGCGGCGGATGCCGCGCACGCGGCGGAGATGGAGCGCCAGAAGACCGAGTAGGAGTAAGGACGGGGGAACAAGAGAAGATTATCCGTTTCAGCTCCCCGCGTCTCCACTCTGGCGTTTCAGCTCCAGCAGGTCGCGCAGGCGCACCAAATCCGCGCGATCCTGCTCGCGGTAGGTGGTCTTGCTTTTGATGAGCATTTCGAGGCTGAGGAAGGGCACCCGCACGCCTTCGATCGTGATCGTCTCGGCTGTGGCGATGGCATCCGCGTAGCGCACCTGCCACGCTTGGCGGCTCACGTCCACCTCGACCTCGTCGGCGATTTTCACGACCACATTTTCCGCGATGTCCTGCGGTATCGAGACAATCATCTGCAGACGGCACGAAACCAGGAGGCGCTCCACATCCGCGCTCCATTCCCGCCCGGCCATTGGTCGCGGCGACATGCGGTTGACTGGCCAGTGATCGTGCGGTTCAATGCGCGGCATGAGCATGACCGTTGAACAAATCGCAGAAGAGGCGCTTTCCCTTCCGAGTGAGGCGCGTGCGCTCCTCGCCGACCGTTTGGTTGAGAGCCTGGATCCCGCAGAGGATGGCTACATCCGGCAGCTTTGGGCAGTAGAAGCTTTGCGCCGCCGGGACGACGTTCGCAGCGGACGCGTCAAAACGATTCCGAGCGATGTGGCTCTTGCCCGCGTCCGGCGCGCTGTGGCGCGGTGAGATACGAGTTTCACCCGGAGGCTCTCGACGAGTATGAGGATGCCGCGCGTTTTTACGCGGATTGTCAGGAAGGTCTTGAGTTTCGCTTCATCGCCTGTGTCGAATCGGCGTTTCGTCAGGTCTCCGAGTCGCCGGATCGCTGGCGTTCGTTTGAGGAGGACGTGCGGCGATGTCTTGTCCATGTGTTTCCCTACGCGGTGCTTTACACTATCGAATTCGACTACGTGCTCATCATTGCAGTGATGCACTGCAGTCGGGAGCCGGGATATTGGCGTCATCGCGTCCGCCGAAATGCCTGAGCGGGAACGAAGGACGGATCGATTGCTATCTTCGGTTTGCCACGTCTGAGCGATCGGTTCGCCGCCTTGCCAGAGCAGCGGGCTGCGTGCTACTTTCCGCGGCATGAACACGACGCTTGAGGCAATTCACCGTGATCCGGCGATTCTGGATCGCGCAATTTCACGGCGCGAACGGCTCGACATCCTCGAAGGAGGCGAAGTGACCGCCACGCTGCTGCCGAGGGCCGCAGTGTCGGTGAAGGAAGCGCGCCGGGTGATGCGCGAGCGGTTTGCCGCACCGGACTGGGAGTTCAGCGGCGGCACCGCGATGACGCGCGACGAGCGCAACGCCCGTGGCTGAGTGCTTCCTCGACACGAATGTGCTGCTCTACGCCGTGAGCACGCATCCGCCGGAGGCGGAAAAGACGCGCGCCGCGCGGGAACTGGTGCAGGCGGCAGACTGGGCGTAGTCGGCGCAGGTGGCGACGGAGTTCATCCGCGCAAGCACCTCGCCCCGGCAACCGAAGCCGCTCGTACGCGCCGAGGCACGGCGATGGATCGAGACGTGGATGGCGTTCCCGATGACGGCGGTGGACGGCACGCTCGTGCTCGAAGCTGTGCAAATCGCCGAACGTTTTCAAATCGGTCACTTCGACGCGCAAATCCTCGCCGCAGCGAAGCGGATGGGCTGCGCGACGGTGTATTCCGAGGATCTGAATTCGGGACAGGACTACGGCGGCGTGCGCGTGGTGAATCCTTTTCTGCCGAAGGGTTAACCAGCCTCCTGCTGTCGGTGGTTGCACCCCGGCCTCGTCGGCGATTTTCAGACGGTGGCGATACAGTCTATCGCCGGATGCGCAGCTTTTTCCGGCTCGCTGCAATGTCGCGCAGCAGCGGAAGCACCGCGCGATCCTTGTCGCGATCCGCCGCCTCCTTGCTGCGGATGATGCGTTCGAGCGGGAGCACCTTGAGGGCGATGCCGTTCCAATCCACGATTGCAGCGCGCGCGTATTCAGTGCGAAAGGAGGCCGTCCCGTGAAGCCGATAGCAGAAGTTCACCAGCGAGCCGTCGCTCAACGCGACGACCGTCTGCCGCACCATCGTCGCACCGAGACGTAGCGAGAGATTGATGAGCCGCATGGTTTGCCGCTCCGGAACTTCCACCCAGATGCCCGTGTCGAGAGTCGTGCCCGGCACCCCTTGCAGGATGGCGGCGGACATTCCTACGAAGACAAACCGTATTTTTTCCTCCCGGAGCGCGTGAACAAGCCGTGCGAGCGGAGAAAGCTCTCGTGCCTGTCCCACCTTTCCTGCGGCGTTGCCGCGAGGCTCCACGCGTAGAGCACCCTTTCGTGCTCGCTCAGGTGCGGCAGGAAACGCAGCTTTTCCGCGAGCGCGTTCACGCGGGCGAGTCGGCGGCTGCTTTTTTTTTGCACGGGGGAAAAGTGGCGGGTTTTGCGCGCGTGGCAAGCGCGGGACTCGCCCCGGCGAACTTGGTCGGAAAGCGCGGCGTCACATTCGCGCGAGCGAAGCCATCGAACGCCGGGAGTTGCCAGAGGCCGGAATCAGAATTTGAAGCGCAAGTTCAGCGCTCCGAATGGAGCCGGATCGAGGTCGCGATTCACGAGGACGTTTTGGGAGCCGTCGCGCAATTCAAGCTCCCCGCCGAAGTTCACACCGCCGCGGACTGAAACCGAGATCCGTTTCGTGGGACTCCAAATGACCGACGCGGCTCCCTGCCAGCCGGAGACATTGATGGTCCGGACGCCGGAAGGATCCCGGACATCCCAACTGCCGCCGCTGGGATAGGCGCTGAGGCTGAAGGTGAATGCTTCGCTCGCCCGCCAGCCGAAGACGAGGAAAGGCGGGGTGACCTGCACGACGAAGGGCTTTGGCTCCCAGATGAAACCGACAGCCGGGAAGATGACGCCATCCTCGTGGGCGTAGCTGCTGAAGACGCCGCCCGCGAGGCTCAGCGTGTCGTTCACCTTGTATCCGAGCAATCCGAGGCCCGCGATTTTGAAGGAGTTTGACGAGACGCGGTCGAAGTCGCCGGCAATCCCGGGAGTAATGAATCCAAGGCCCCACCATTTGCTGTCGGGACGGTTCCAGAAATAGGCGACCTGGGCTTGGAGGTTATGGAGATCCTGGCGTCCGAGCGCCAGGGCACCGCTGAAATCGAGCCCGGTGTAGTTGTATCCGAGCGAAATCCCGAGCCGCCCGTCGCCCAACTTGAATCCCGCCAGCGGTGCGACCAGCCGAAGCTCGAACATTTCGACTCCACCCGCCAGGCCACCGAAGTTCTGCCGCCCGACCCACGTCGTATCGAGCAAGTAGCCGGGCCGGCCGAAACCGAATCCGGCGGGGTCGATAAGTTCGGCAGCGAATGCGGAACTCGCGCAAAAAACGAGTGAAGCGAGGGTGAGGTGTTTGGCTGTTGGGATGGATTGCACGAATGGTAAACGTTTCAAATCCCGCGGCGGATGCCAGTGCATGCCCCGATATGTCGCTGCAGGAATTTGCTTTCGCGCCCGGCGCACCGGAAACGGTCAGAACGCGGACTGGCGTCAGGGTGTGAGGGGGGGTCCGGTGCGGAGTCCGTCGGCGTCGTGGCTGTGCGTGAGGGTGCGCATGGCGGCAGGATGCCCCGCCACGCTCTGCGTTTCAACTGCCAATTGCCCGGCGTCGTCGTACGCGTAGGCGTCCGTCGCCACGGCGTTGCCGATTTCCAAGGGCCGCCCCGCCGCGTCGTAGCTCATCGTGACGGCCGGGGTGC
>BJFP01000362.1 GCA_014189875.1 Verrucomicrobiota bacterium
AAAAAATACGATCGCATCACGCACGGCGAGGCGCTCCAGCGCCGGCTGAACGTCATGGATTCCACCGCGTTCAGCCTCTGTCAGGACAACCGGATGCCCATCGTGGTCTTCAATTTTTTCGCCCCCGGCGCGCTGCGCCAGGTCGTGCTCGGCGAGCATGTCGGCACGCTCGTTTATCCCGAATAACCAAAACACACACCGCTTATGGATCCCGATGAAATCATGATGAACACCGAGGAAGGAATGGAGAAGGCCGCCGAATATATGGCGCATGAATTCGCCTCCGTGCGCACCGGCAAGGCTTCGCCCGCGCTCGTGGATAACATTGATGTGGAGGCCTACGGCTCGATGATGAAGCTCAAGCAGCTCGCGATCATTTCCACGCCGGAGCCGCGTATGTTGGTCATCAGTCCCTTTGATGCGAGCACGACGCAGCTCATCGAAAAGGCGATCAAGGAATCCAAGCTCGGCATCCAGCCGATCGTGGACGGAAAAATCATCCGCCTGCCGATTCCCGCGCTCAGCGAGGAGCGGCGCCGCGACCTTGTGAAGACGGTGAAGACCATCGCCGAGGAGACGCGCGTGCGCATCCGTTCCGCGCGCCGCGAGGGCATGGACCAGCTCAAGAAAGGGCAGAAGGAAGGCGGCATCACGGAGGACGTTCTCAAGTCGAGCGAGAAGGAAGTGCAGAAGCTCACCGACGACTACGTGAAGAAAGTGGACGATGCCTTCGCGCTGAAGGAAGCGGACATCATGAAGGTGTAGCGATGCGCGTGCGCCGCATTTTCTCCATCGCACTCGCCGCGCTCACGCTCTGCGCCGGGCCGGTTTTTGCCGCGCCTTCCGGCGTCGTGCGTCCTGCGCCTGTGTTCACATTTGGCGGGGCCGGAGGGAAAAATTCACTCGCCAGCCTGCGCGGGCAGCCGGTCGTGCTCGTCATCGCGACGAGCGCAAAATCGAAGGCGCTGCGCTCGCAGTTGGGCAGTTTCAAAAACGTGTATCACGACTGCGCGAGCCGCGGCGCGGTCTTCATCGCCGCGCTGTCCGATGGCGGCACGGTGCCGAGCAACATCCCGTTTGCCCTTGCGGCAAATCCCGCTGCGGTCGCTGCGGCTTACGGAATGCGTGGCGACTTCCTGATCGCCGTGATCGGGCGCGACGGAAATCTCGATCTCGTCACCGACAAGCCAATCGCCGGCGCGCGCGTGTTCGAGGTGATCAAAAACAATTTCGACGTTCAGGAAAAGGCGCGGCGCGAACTGCCGAAGGGCCCGCCGCCGCGGTAGCCGATGCGAATTGCAGTCGTAGCCGACACGCACGACCGTCTGCCGGAGAGCGTGTGCGCAGACATCCGCGGCGCGGATGAAATCTGGCACCTCGGCGATGTGTGCTCGCCGGTGATCCTCGTCATGCTCGAACGCATCGCGCCCGTCCGCGTCGTCCGCGGCAATTGCGATTCGGAATCCGAATGGCCGCTCACCTTGGACTTCACGCTCGGAGGCATCCGCTTCCACCTCGAACACATCCCGACCAAGAGGCCGCCCGCGTGCGATATTTTCCTGCACGGCCACACGCACGTCCCGCGCGACGAGACCGTCGCCGGTGTGCGCTTCCTGAACCCCGGCTGCATCACGCGCCCGAACCGCGGCGCGCCCGCAAGCTACGCGTGGCTCACGCTCGATGATGGCGAGATCATGTGGAAAATCATGCCGGTGCAGGGTCCGTAGCCGGGGAATTCCTGCCCCGGCATGCGGTCATGCGAAGATCGCCGGAACAGGATTGTCCCTGCTACGAAACTCCGCGTAGCGCAGGCGCGGATGCTTGTGCTACGTGCTTGCCGCCGGTGCGCATTGCGCCGCGACCCATGCGAGATAATCGGGCCAGCCCGTGGTGACGGGCACCAGGAGGATCTCCGGCACTTCGTAGGGATGCAGTGCGCGCAGCCGCGACATCGCCTCATCCGCACGCGCTGCGGTGGTCTTCGCGATCACCGTCACTTCGTGCGTGTTCTCGATCACGCCCTTCCATTCGTAGATGGATTCGACTCCCGTGGTCAGATTCCCGCACGCGATCAGCCGTTCCTCCACGAGCAGGCGCACGGCCTTCCGCGCGGTGTCCGCTCCGGGGAAATTGCTGATGAGCAGAAAGATCTCCTCGTCCATGCGCTAGCGTTTCGCGCCGCAGCCGGCGCCGAGTCCCGTGAGTGTCTCGAGATCGCCCTCCGGCTCCGCGAGCACCGGCTTGCGCTCGGCCACTTTCTGCCGCGTGATCCAGCCGCCGCCGAGGACTTCATCGCCGCGATAGCACACGGCGGCCTGGCCGGGCGTGACCGCGCGTGCCGGGACGTGCAGCCGCACGCGGGCCTCGCCATTTTCGCCGGGAAAAACCGTCGCCGCCGCGCCGGGATGCGCGTAGCGGATTTTCACCGTGACCTCGAATGGCTCGCTGGCGTCGCTGTGCCCCTCTTCGTGGCGGTGCCACGTGCAGTGGTCCATCGTGAATTCCTCCGTGATGAGATCCTCCGCGTCGCCCACGATCACGCTGCTCGTCGCGGGGTCTATATCAATCACATACACCGGCTTCGGCGAACCGCCCGGCAGTCCCTTGCGCTGGCCGATCGTGAACATCTCGATGCCCTCGTGCTCCGCGAGGCGGCGTCCGCCCTTGTCGAAAATTCCGCCGGGGTGAAATTCGCCCGCGCCCATGTGCGATTTCAGGAACGCCTTGTAGTCGTTGCCCGGCACGAAACAAATCTCCTGGCTGTCCTCCTTCTCCGCGACCTTCAGCCCGAGCTTGCGCGCAATGGCGCGAATCTCCGTCTTCTCCATCGCGCCGAGCGGCAGCAGCGCACGCAGGAGCTGCGGCTGGCGCAGGCTGAAGAGAAAATACGACTGGTCCTTGCGCGGATCGCGCCCCTTGCGCAGCACGGCGCGCGTGGAGCCGTCGGAATTCCTCACGCGCTCCATGATCGCGTAGTGCCCCGTGGCGATGAAGTCCGCGCCGATGCTCTTCGCCTTTCCCCACAGGTTGCCAAATTTCACCTTCTCATTGCACATCACGCACGGGTTCGGCGTGCGTCCCGCCTGGTACTCCGCCGTGAAATAATCAATCACCGCGCGCTCGAAATTCTCCCCTTCGTCCACGACGTAGTGCGGGATGCCGAGCGCGTGCGCCACGCTGCGCGCATCCGCGATCGCCTGCGGCCCGCAGCACTTGTCCTCCGCGCGCGAGATGCAGTCCTGCGGCCACACCTTCATCGTCACGCCGACCACCTCGTAGCCCTGCTCCTTCAGCAAAAACGCCGCGACACTCGAATCCACGCCCCCACTCATGCCCACGACCACGCGCGCGCCTTTCTGCAAAGGTGGCGTAAAAATTTCGGCATCTGTGTCCATGGCGTTCAGGCGCGGACGTTCCGGTGCGGCGACTGGGACGGCAAATGGTTTTTCCAAAACGCGCCTCGCGGTCCCGGCTATTTGAACGGATTCACGATGATGACGCCACCGTAGTCCTGCCCTTCGTTTAGATCCTCCGACAGGACTTCTGTGCAGCCAGCGGCGCGCGCTGCTGCGAGGATCGCGGCATCCCAGTAGGAAATTTGAAACCGGGATTTCAGCGCGAGTGCATCATCCAAGACGGACAATGAGAGTTCCTGCGTGAGAAAGCGACGCCATGTGCGGATGAATCCCACCGCCTCATCGTGCGTCAGCCGATTGGTTCGCGATGCACGCGTGGCCTGCACGTAAAACTCCTGCAGCACCTGCACCGAGAGTGCGATGTCCCGATTCGCCAGCAACGCCTTCGCCATACGCGCTTTCGCCGTTTCCTCCGGAACCGTGCTCACGGAATAAAGCAGGACGTTCGTATCAGCGAAGCGCATCGCGGTCGTGGACTTTGTCACGGCTCAGGCGATCTTGCGCCGAAAATCGGCGTCCGGCCTGCACCATCTGCGCCCGCACCGCATCCTCTTCGCCAAGCAGTCGCTCAAATTCTTCACCGCCGTGCGCCACCTGCGCCAAGTCCATCGCATCCCGCACCACTCGCTCCAGCCTCAGCGCCGTGTCCTTGTCCACGGACTGCAGCTTCCGGTCGAGTTCCTGAGCGATGAGAGTCATGGCGGCACCGTAAACGATCCGCTGGCGCGGTCAATTCCGGCAAGTGTGGATGCGGCAATGCAGTGTACCGCACCCGGTTGATTGGACACCGGACAGGAGTATTTAGGCAGCTAAGGGCATCGTGGATTGGAAAGCAATACGGGCTTCAACGGGAGATTGGTAGCGGAGTTTTTCGAGGCGCCAGTGGTGG
>BJFP01000363.1 GCA_014189875.1 Verrucomicrobiota bacterium
TGTCATGTTGGGTTTCCTCCTGTTGGGTTGCAGGCAGCCGCAACGACGGAGGACAACGCCCCCGCCATGCGACCACCATTGGTTTGGTGTGTGCCGCATGGCGCGGCGGTGAATCACGCGCCCGAGGAATTCGGGACGTGTGAAAGTGGGGATTACCGGAGGGATCGGATCTGGCGAATCAGGGCGAGCGCACTGAATTCAACGATGGGGTCCGGCAGAGATGACGGGCCTCTCCATTTTCATATAACGCCGGGAGGACGGTTGTTTCATGGGGGTGACAGGGGCGTGCGGAGCCGTGGATGAAGCGGAAAATTCTTCGTGAGCGGTGCGTTTCCGCGGACCACGGCGGCTCGAAGCCGGGGGACAAAGCGCTGCCGAAAGTTAATCTGTCAAAAATAAAGCTCGCCACGGCGGATCAGATCTTCATTCTCGCGAACAACGCTTGAGCGCATGAAACTCTCCGCAACCGCATCCAGCCTCAGAAAATCTCCTGTGCGGAGCAGCGTCACCAGCACACTTCATCCTTTTCTCCCTTCGCTCCCCGACGCCGATCTCCGCTCTGGCCGTCCACCGTCCACCGTGCGGCGGGCGCGAAAGTAAATTAGTTGCAGCATGTTACACCGACTAGACAGAAGCCAGCGACGCGAGAGGCGCGTGCACCGAGGTTTTTTTGCCGGATTCTGCGCCTGTCTTTACGGTTAACGGCTCTGGGCGTGATGGCGCGTGCTCCCGCCGCAGCCTTTTCGCCCACCATGTTGGCACCGCGCCGCACTAGCCACTGATATGACACACTCATGATGGAATACAGCTCATTCATGGTTCCGTGGAACGCGATTTTCGGTTTGTTCAGCGGCAGCGCACTTGTTGCGATGGCGGCGCTTGGATTCTTGCTCATCATCTCCCGAGCGAAACTCTCCACCATAGACCCCCACTGCACGAATACGACGTTTTGGACATCGCTCGTCATAACTGGCATTTGCAGCATAATCCTCGTGCTCATTTTGCAGGTTGTCGCCAACTTTGCTTTCAACATCGCGTTCGGAGGGGGCGCTTACACGCGCGGGACTGTCCATCTTGCACGAAGCCTGGAGCACTCCAAGGGCGGTCTTGCGATTCTCGTGCTCACGATTCTCATCGGTGGTGGTTACGCGTTTTCATTCGCCGACGTTTCCTTCCCAGTCCATCTCGTCTCATGCACCATCGGAATCGGCATACTTGAAGAGAGCGCAAAGTGTTTGGCAGCCTTAGTTGTGTTCGCTGGGTTTTATCTCCAGCGCGGCGTTCGCCTTTCTCTCACACCATTCGTAATTGCCGGCCTCGGCTTTGGCGGCGGCGAGGCGCTGCACTACTTCGGCACCTATAACATGATCGAGTCTGGCCTTTCTACCTACATCATCCGTGCGTGGTGGTGCGTGCCACTCCACGCGGCTTGGGCGGTCATCGCGGGTGAACGGATCGTCCGCCGATTCAACGGAATCCCTGACATCGCAAGACTCAAGGGAGAAGACTACGTAACCTTATTCCGGTGTCTTTTGCCCTCCATCGTCTTGCACGGCGTCTATGATGCCTTTTGCTTTCACGAGATTTTCTTGTCGTGGGTCGTCGGCATTGCATCTATCATTTGGGCATTTGCCATCCTTTCGCGCCAAACGGCTCAAACCTCAGTGACCGCACGCCGACGCAAGGCAAAGGCGCGTGAGTGATTTTGCGCCTGTGCATTATGCAACACGAATTCCTCGAACGCCTCCTTGGGACCTACGCAGGGACTTGTATCAATCAGAGTCTCGACCCATCGCAAGAACGACCTACCATACCCCCTCACTCCCCGACGCCCGTCCCCGTTCTGACCGCTTCCGGTGCGGCGGGCGCGAAAGCAAATTCCTAGCAGCAATGATGAGTCAAGCATTGAGGACAAATTTTCCCATGAAAACACTTACTTATCTTTCCGCGCTATTCGTTTTTGTTCTGCTCATTGAACCTGCCCGAGCCCAGCCGGCTCCGAAGAAGGCATTCGAGGTCGAAAAAATTCCGGGCGGGCGCCTCATCGCCGCGAAACCGGAGTTGACGGGGAAGACAAAGGCCTGGGTCTGGTATGCCCCGGCTTTGGGGGAAGCTGAGGAGTGGATGGTCGAACGATTTCTCGAAGCCGGGATTTCGGTTGCGGCAGGCGGCGCCGCCTACGGAGGACCGGCGGCCATCAAGAGTCAGACCGCCTTCTACGTGGAAATGACGGAGAAGCGCGGCTACGCAAAGAATCCGATCCTGATTGGGAGAAGCCAAGGCGGCTTGACGACGTTGGGGTGGGCCGTCGAGAATCCCGACAAGGTGGCGGCCTTCGCGGGAATCTATCCCGTCTGCAACATCGCGGGCTGGAACGGTGTCAACCTCGGCAACTACGGAATCAAGAAAGACGAACTCGCCGATCGGCTGAAGGAATTCAACCCCGTCGATCGTCTCGAGAAGCTTGCTCAGGCGAAGGTTCCCCTCTTTGCGATCCACGGCGACAAGGACACGACCGTGCCGCTCGAAACGAATTCGGGATTACTCAAGGAGCGCTACACCAAACTTGGCGGAACCATGCAGCTCGTTGTGCCGCCCGGCCAAGGCCACAGCATGTGGAAGGGCTTTTTCCAGTGCCAGGAGCTGGTGGATTTTGTGAAGTTCCATGCCAAGACGCAGGCGCAAAGGCCGGCAAAGTAAACCAAAGTGATTGGTGGAGCTGTTCATGAGTACCTGGAACAAAGCGATTTGTTTGACGATTGCCCTGACGTTCACGTCGGAATGGCTCGTGGCAGGCGATTCGACTCGTGCGAAGAAACTGACCGTCGAAGAGGCCAAGGAGTTGCTCAAGAAGCCCAACACCTTGCGTGTGGATGTCACCGACCTGTCACCCGAAGTGGCGGCGGTGCTGGCAGCCTTCAAGGGCGAGTTGCGGTTTGAGGCGCTCACCACGCTCTCACCGGAAACGGCCGCCGCGCTCGCGACGCGCTCCAGTCTGATCGATCTGCCCAAAGTCTCGGCGCTCACGCCCGCCGTCGCCATGGCGCTGGCGACGACAAAGGGCTCGCTGAATCTGCCATACCCCCTCACACCCTGACGCCAGTCCGCGTTCTGACCGTTTCCGGTGCGGCGGGCGCGAAAGCAATTTCCTGCCATCGGCCCTGTGAGTCGAGAATGACGATGCGCCCGCCCTTCTCGCGGCAAAGATGGTGTCCGTAGCTGATCGCGTCGGCTTCACTTGCGTAGCGCAACGTGTGCGGTAGAACCGGCCCTGCGAGTGCGTATCCGCCGGCCGAACTTCGGGAAGAACTCCTCCGCCACCATGTAGCCCACGCACTTCGCGGAACCGCACCGGCATGGGTGCTTTTCGTAGCCTTCCAGATCGTAGCAGTAGTTGAAGGTGATTTCCTCCCCTGGCCGAATGTCGCGGAGCGCCATGATCCATATCTGGTCGCCAAAGATTTCCGCCTCGGCGTTCGGCTCGCAACTGTGGTTCAGGAATCTCGCCGGGTTCCAGGTCACATCCCCGTCCACATCGCATTGGTCGTCCAAACAGAAGATGAAGGGATTGTCCGCCTCGACGCGTGTCGCAGCCTCCGCTTTGGTGATTTTATCGCCGACATACTCGATGAGCGGTGTTCCCTTCCGGATTCTGCACCGGGCAAACCCGCCCATCCCGTGAATCCCCGAGTCCCTGAACTCGATCATTTCCCTCGATTGCGCGGGTGAACTCCCCCCTGATCTCTTCCTAGCCATGGGTCTTAGTCTGCAATTCTCATTGCGCTTCGCTCCCCTGCGATATGCTCGGAAACGATGGCAGCGTCAATGCGTTCTTAAGCCAGACCGGCTGAGTTCGCCCATCGGCGCTATTCTTCTCCTCTTCGCATATCGCGCTGTCCGGGGGAAACCACGTTGAAAGTGGCGGCGGCTGGGGATTTCAACCCCACTCGGTTTATTGCCGAGTTTCAGCGTTTTACCGCTGCCGCCGATATGATAGACGTGTGAGTCTTGCTTCTTGTTCAATGCAGGCTCCGGGCCGTGCTTTCTCCGCTTCCCAAAAATGAAAACCCGCGACGACCAGATTCAATTCATCCGGCTCAACGGACCTCGCATTGCCGCATGTGCATGGAATGGTTTTGAAAAGAAGGGGCGTGGGGTGGTGTGTGTCCTCAGCGATTTAGAAAACGAACTTCAGCGCACCGTTCCGTTTGATTTCATGCCGGCCACCGATG
>BJFP01000364.1 GCA_014189875.1 Verrucomicrobiota bacterium
GCCACCACCAGTCCATTCCTAGACTCCGTGAGCGACTCCTGTTCCCAGCACCCAGTCCCGGCAATTGCTGGCTGCTGGGAAATTGCTTTCGCGCCCGCCGCATCGGGGACGTTCAGACTTGGGAACGGCGTCGCGGAGTGAGGGGGGTATGTTCAGGGTTCAGCCCGCCGCAGGCGTGGTGGCCGCGCCTGGCCGGACGACATGCTGAAGTGGCTGCAGAAAGTCGTGCCGGGCTTTGGAAAGTGAACACGGGGTTGGGATGCCGATTGACCGTCGGAATTATCCGACTGCATCCTCGGAAAAGCCCGCTTCCGTGATACCACTCGGTTTTGGCCATCCGCCGGACGATCTTCAACGGAAGACGGTCCTCGATGTGCATCTGCATCTGGATTTTCCGGATGGGCCGTTTTCTATCGGCGAGCATTGGGGTTCGGCTCCGGGCGTGGGGACGCAGACGACGCTTCATGAGATCGTGAAGCGATTTCTCGCGCATGTGCAGGCTTGCGGATGCGAATGGCTGGTGCCGCTCGCCGCCGAGGAGACGCTGCGCGGAAAAATATTCACGCCGCACGAAATCCTCGCCCGCAAACCGGTGCCGACGCCGCGTGTGGAAACGCAGGAGCCGCCAAAGTCCGTGCGTCGTGGCAAACCGGCCACCGAGGTGATGCCGCGGATTCGCGATGCGATTGGCGCGGGTGATTTTGAAAAGCTGGAAGGTCTGCGGGATGAAGTGACCGACGAGATTGCCGGTGAAGTGATCAATGAATGGCACGCCGGTCTGCCTTGGGACATCAAGGACGCCTATGCTTCGCTGCTGCAGGATCAGTTGGCGGCCAGCGTGCATCCGCTCTTCCGCGATGCCTTGAACTCGCCGACCGTCGAGACGCGGGCCTACGCGCTGTGTGTGCTGACGGGCGACTTCACGCAGTTCACATCCATGATGACCAGGGGCTGCGTGGATGCTGCGAAGGTGGATGCGGCAATCGCGAAGGCAGGATTGCGCTGAAGTACATCCCGCGTCGCGCACGGGCATCGCGTTTGCACCGCGGTGGCGACGCCTCTTGAGTCCGCGCGGGTTTGCCATTAGCAAGCCCGCCATGAAATCCGCCCCTTCGCTGATGAGATGTTGCATGGCTGCGTTCCTAGCGGCCGGCGTCGCGGGATTCTCGGGGTGCGCGCAGAACAGCCGGAGTGCCGCGGTCCGGGATGGCTCGCCGAGGGAATCTTCGGAAAGCGGACGTCCGCTCACCGGATACCCTGGGCAGCAGGTGGCTCTGATGAAAGGGCCGGGCACGGTGTGGGCTTCGCGGCTCGTCGGCCCGAAACAGTATTTCGCCCAACCCAACGATTGGACGTGCAGCGCCTCGTCATACATCATGGTCTATCGCTCGCTCACCGGCCGTGATCTTCCTCTCAGTGAAGTGGTGGCAAGGACCGGTGCGGTGCCGGGCGTGGGTGCGGAAAATCGCCGGGTGGTGGAGGCCATGAAAATGATTGGGCCAAAGTATGAGATCGTTTCCGCCCAGTCGTCGGCCCATCCGGCGAAGGAGAGCAGTATTCAAGCGGCGGAGAAGGCCCGGGAGCATGCCACCCTCACGCGCCTTGTGCGCGAGGGCTATCTCGTCATTTTGAATTTCCGCAACCCGGAGGATCATGGCGGGCACTACGGCGTGCTCCAGGGAATCAATGACCGGGCCATCCAGATCGCGGACCCGTATTACGGCAGGGTGTCGGTGATGCCGTGGAAGAGTTTCGATTTTCGAAGCGGCTACTCTGACCCTGTCCTGCACGGCTGGTATGTGGCCGTGCGGCCCAAGCCCTGAGTGCCGACTACGGCCAGAACATTCCCATTCCCAAATGAGCACCACGAAGAGCAAAACGAAGGAGTTGTCCCAAGCCCAACACGAGGAACTGCTCAAGACGCTGAAGGCCCGCTTTGAGAAAAACATGAACCGCCACAAGGGCCTCGACTGGTCGAAGGTGCAGGCGCGGCTGGAGGCGAGCCCGGCGAAGCTGTGGTCGCTGAATGAAATGGAGAAGACCGGCGGCGAGCCGGACGTGGTCGCGCAGGACAAGAAGACGGGCGAGGTGACATTCTTCGATTGTTCCGAGCAGACGCCCGCTGGCCGCGTGAGCCTGTGCTACGACGATGAGGCGCTCGCCGCGCGCAAGGAGAACAAGCCGAAGGGCAGCGCCGTGGGCTTGGCCTCGGCCATGGGCATCGAGCTTCTCACGGAGGAAGAATATTTCGCGCTGCAGAAGCTGGGCGACTTTGATGCGAAGCGGTCGAGCTGGATTGCGACGCCCGCGGATTTTCGCAAGCAGGGCGGTGCGCTGTGGGGCGGCCGCAGCTACGGGCGCGTCTTCATCGGGTGCAATGGCGCGGAGTCCTACTACGCCGTCCGGGCATTCCGTGGATCGCTAAGGGTCTGAGTCGGCTTTCGGGAACAGTGTCCATCAGACCGATGGTCCTTGTGGCAGCGGGAGGCTTGGCGGAAGGGTGGGGCATGGATGCATTTTTCAAGGAACTCGGACGCTCGGTTTTGGAGCGTTGGAAGCGCGAGAATTTTTCGCTCGCGAAGTTCCCCGGGATCGCGCGCGCGGTGCTGGAGGAGCGGCCTCCGGCGGAGCATGTGGAACTCGCGGCGTTCATGCGCGAGTTCCTGTTGAATGATGAGCAGCCTTTGCAGACGCATTCGGGCTTTGGGCAGCCGGAACTCGTGGCTTACGAGAACCCGCGATTTTATATCCAGATTTTGTTTTGGCTGGATGGGACAACTGCCATCCATCAGCACGAATTCTCCGGCGCGTTCCATGTGATGCACGGGTCCAGCATCCACGCGGACTTCGAGTTTGCGAATGCGCAGTCGGTCACGTCGCACTTCCGCGTGGGCGACGTGCGGATGAAGAAGATCGAGCTGCTGGAGACCGGGCGCACCGTGCCGATCGTCTCGGGCCGTCGTTCCATTCACTCGCTTTTCCATCTGGATACGCCCTCGGTCACCGTGGTCGTGCGCACGCAAAATGATCCGGGGACGGGGCCGCAGTTTAACTACCTGCCGCCGCACATCGCGATGGACCCGGTCTTTGACGACGCGCTCGCGATGCGCCGCAAGCAGCTCCTCGACGTGCTGGAGCAGACCGGAGACCCAGCGTATCCGCAGCTCGTGCTGGAGATGGTCGCGGAGCTGGACTTCGAGCGCGGGTTTTTCATTTTGCAAAACTGCATGGGCCATTTGCAGAACTTCGACGAATGGGATGCGGTGCTCGGGGCTTTTCAGAAAAAGCACGGCGCGTTGGCGGCGGGCGTGCTGGCCACGCTGGAGGAATGCGTGCGTCGTGCTTTCATCAAGGGCATGCGGAGCACCATCACGGAGCCCGAGCACCGGTTCTTCCTCGCGCTGCTGATGAATGTTCCGACGCGAGCCGATCTGCTCGCGCTCGTGGCGCAGCGGTTCCCGAAGAAGTCCCCGGTGGAAACCGTCCTGCGCTGGGCGGAGGAGCTGGCGGAGGTGTCGGAATTTGGCATCGCGATCCTGGATGCGAATTTTCCCGAGACGCTGGAGATCGCGATCAAAAGGCAGCCGGAGATTTTCATGGCGGCACTGCGGCACTTCCTGGCAGGCGGAAAGAAAGTCCCCGCCGCATTGCGCGCCTTGTCGGCTGCGGAGGTGAAGCAATTGCGCGCCGTCTTCGCCGCATCGAGCCTGCGTGCGTTGGTCGTGTGAACGCCACGGGGACGAAACCGCGTGGAGTGAGGCAGCACCGACTGATTCCGTCTCATACCATCTTCCGAAAAGGTAGTGTCCTGAGAGTTCTGCAAAAATCGCGGTGGTGGTGACGAGGGAGAGCGCGACTGCGAGGAGGAGTTGCATGCGAGGTCGAGGTGGGAGTTTGGGCTGCGGCGGCGTCCGCCGCACACCGCACAATCCGTGGTGCATCGAGAGCTTGGCGGTGAACTTCGCGAGGTGCGGATGACGGGTGGCGAAGGACGAAAGTTTTTCTCCGGTCGTCATTCCCAATCCACCTCCCGGCACCGCGCGTGCTTTCCATCACCGGATGTTCATCCGTCTATTGCCAAAAATTATCCCGCTCGCGCTGCTTGCATTCGGCGTGTGGTGGTTTGTGTCGAGCCGTCCTGTGCATCATGCGCCCGGCGTGCTCGTTTCGAAGAATCCGGTGCAGAAGGAAATGGCACCGCGGCCGCTCGTGAAGGTGGACAAGTGGCAAT
>BJFP01000365.1 GCA_014189875.1 Verrucomicrobiota bacterium
CAACCCGTGATGCGCGCATATCAAAAATACCCATCATGACACCATGCGAACGAAGAGAATCTCTACGGGTAACGGCAGCGTTACTGGAAGCACTGGGAGTGCCAAAGCAAGTCGGCCTGCCAGCCGATGTCTGCCTGGCTCATCTGCTCGATGTGGAGGATTACCTGCGACGAAACGACGGTGCCAGCAACGGGACGAGCAATATGGCGCGGACAGACAGATCGCGCCGCGCGCGGTCGAATTTCTCGAAGCCAGACTCGCCGGATACCACAAGCTCAACATCACGAAAAGGCGCGCCTGCATCTACGCCGCACAATTACTTTCCCGGTACGATCTGAAGAACGGGGCGCGGCTCCCGCAACGTGCATTCTCATCAGGCGAGACCGGCAGATGGATTCAAGAGGGACTAATCGAATCGGGACTGGCGGTCTGCTTGGATTTGAACTCGTGGAAGCCGACGCATGGCGACATCAGGAACGCGAAGGCCCGCGCCTTTGTTCCCTGTCTTGACTTCCTTTGGTCGGACACCGGCCCGGATGTTGTTTCGACGTTCGCGAACTACTACAGCGGCAGGTTTGACACCCGCGATTCCCTTCACAACTGTACTCATTCCCTAGTCTTGTGCGGTAGCTCAGGTGTGGACATTCCCGAAATCGTCGCGGCTGCATTGCTCAAGGGCACCGGCCTTCGGTGCGACTTCAACGCACTCCGCGCACATTTGATGTGTTTGCCCGAGGAGACTCGCAGCCGAAAGCTCTGCGCAGCGTTTGCCTCCGTGGGCCGCGTCGAGTGCGACGAGTTACACCCAATATGGACACAGCACGGCTGGGGTCGCCTCTATGCGAGCAAGCCCGCGCTGGTGAACATGCCGAAGGTGTTGCTGCCCGCACTTCGCGACGTGGGCGGTTCGCAACTGTGGGAAGTCGATTTTTCCAGCTACGAACTACGAATCGCCGCGAAGATAACGGGCCAGAAGCTTCCCGAGGGCGATGCTTATGAAGCAATGGCGGACGGGGCGGGCATTTCCCGTCAACGGGTGAAGGACGCCATCAACCCCATGCTTCACGGGCAGCGGATCGAACAGTGCTGGTACTCCAAAGAACCCAATTCCACGCTAGGAAAGGATCGCCCTTTGGTTGAACGCGAAATGGCCCGTCTGTTGCCGAATCTAGTGGCGGGCATGGATCATCTGCGGAACAACGATTCGCTTTTGCAGCAGGAAGGCGCACGCATCTTCTTTTCCTGCATGGGGGCCGCGATGGAGCAGTGCGGGATTTCCTCGGCTGGCCTTCCGAAGCACGACGGCTGGGTATTCGGCGGGACGCAGGCCCAAGCGCAGGCCGTTCGTGACATATTTGAACACGAGTCGGCACGACTGACCGGCAGCCATTTTCCGGTCAAATGCGGGCCGATTTCGTGATCTCTTCAAATTGCTTAAACGCAAGTCTTTGCAAACTTTATCGGTGACGGTTTATGAGGTGTGCGTGTCGTGGTGCCGTGCTTATGGTCTTGCTCGTTGGCCTTGTCCTTTGCTTGTTCCGCTGTCCTTGCGTCAGCCTTGTCCATCTCGTTCTGGCACCGAAGGGGGAACGAAGCAGCGCCAGCAACAGCGCTGCCCGTAGCACCTGCCTCTTGACGCACGCGCCAAATTCCCGGCCTCTACCCTCGCCGACCTTTACGACCCGCTCGCGATGCCGCCCCACTCGCCACCGCCCATGCCGCGCTCGATAAGGCAGTGGACAAGTGCTATCGCAGCGACCCATTCCCCAGCGACCGCACCCGCGTCGAACACCTTTTTGCCCTCTACGAAAAAATCACCGCCCCTCTCGCGCCAACTGCCAAGAGCCGGCGCAAGGGGGCCAAGGCGTAAACCGCCCCGCCTTGCCGCCTATTCGCCCCGCCAGCGCGTCGGGAAGCGCAATGCGGAAGAATGACGCCGTGACGGGTAATTCTGTCATTCGTCGGCAACGGCACCCGCAAGCCCATCGGTGCCGCCCTGCGCCTGCTCGCCGTCGCTCATGGCTTCCCTTCTTTGGATTTCTTGAGAGCCATAAACACGCCCGCACAGACAGCGACGATGCACAAGTCCACAAGCACCAACCGCCCAACGTCCACGCGGACTGCATATGAAAACTTCTCGAAGATGAAATGGAAGCCCTCGCTCTCCCCACCTTTATAAACCCACGGCGGAAAGAGCCACGAGCTTACCAATAAGCCAAGCCCTGCTTGTATTGCGATCGACGGGTTGTTCATAAAGCGTGCAATCCTGAGCCAGAATACGCGCCCAGCTTTTCCGGACGATAAGACCAGATTTCTCGCCGGTTCTGGAGGCGTCTGGCGTACCGATACCTCTGCGATGGCGCGACTGCGCAGTTCATCGAACACGACGGACGACCGAATTGGCGGTGATGAAAAGGCGATCACGTCCCTAGCATGATCGCGCAGGTATAGGATTCCGCCGTCAGTCTGCACCGCAAAACCGGTGATGGACGAATACCGGATTGCTTCGTAACGCTCCGATCTGGCGAATCTCCTCATGCAGCCAAGAACCACCAACCCGATGGCGGCAGTGGCCGAGGCGAAGACCTTGGTCGTTTTGAATTGGTCGCAGAAGAAGACCGTCCCAAAAATTACCCCACCACACACCACGAACAACTTCCAAATCGGCCAAGGAGCCCAAAAGGTGATTACCGCCGCATCCTTTAAGAACCGTACGCTTCCGCTGGAATCCGCGTTGAACAAGAACGAATCAGTGTTGCCAGAAGTGCTGCCCTTGAGCATCGGAAACTGGACCTCAACGACGCGATCCTTCTGCGTTGCCCTGCGGCTATTCTTCGCCTCTGAAATCTCGTTCGCCAGCTTCACCGCCGACGCGCCCGGCAGCCCGATGGCCTCGAATATCGGGCGTAGTTCCGAGATGGTGAGGCCGGCGTCGGCGTCTGTGGTGCTGTCCTTGAGCGCCGCGGCGGTGATTTTCCGCACCACGTTCAGGTCGGCGGTTCCAAGCGTGAAGGGGACGCGGTTGATGAGCTCGTCTGCCGTTTCGTTGACGCGCTTCTTGAACGAGGCGCTATCCGGTTCCTCCGGGGCGGACGTTCTGGCGGCTGATTCGGAGGACTTGGCGGCGACAATGAATCTCTTCGAGCACAGAGGGCATTCTACTTTCAGCCCGTGGACATCATGCTCCGATGTCAGCAGCTTTGCGCAGTGCGGGCAGGTGAAGTTCATGGCATTGGGTGCGCCTATGAGCTAAGCGTATTGCTTCCGCCGCCAGCCAAGCAAGAGCTTTCACCCCGGCACTTTTTCCCCGTCCCCGATGAGCGGCAGCAGTTGGCGTGCATGGTGCGCGATGTGGACTGCACGCAGCGGGCGGGCGGTTTGCTCGAAAAAACTTTACGATCTCGACTGCAAAGCTCGCAGGCTCATCGTGGGCAACAGATGAAATTCATCATCGAGAAGAAAGACCTGACCCGCCTGTTGCGCGTGCTCGGCAGCGACCCCACAAAAAAAGCGCACGGTTCCGTCCTCCGTCTGGCCGCGCAGGACGGACAAATCATCCTCAACGCGTACGAAACCGAAGCCGGTTGCGAAGCCCTCGTGCTCGAAGAAGGCGTCTGCTTCTTCCGCATAGACCAGTTCCTCCCGCTCATTCGCACCTACGCCAGCGCAAAAAACCTCACGATGGAAGTCACCCCCGATGGCATCCAAATCGGCAACACGAAGGTCGGTCGGGGGACTTGGGAGGTTTCACTTTTTCAAAACCCGCGAATCGCCCCGCTGCGACTTGTGCTCACGCAACCCAGCCCCGAGCCGCCTGAACCCTCTGAACCCGGTAAACCGGAGCCGGAGGAATTGCCACTGTGGGCGTGGGCAAAACAAGTCTCCAAGCGAGCGGACGAAATCTAGCCGCGCAACGCTGCATGAAGGGAATTCCCTCCTCTTCGCGGGCGCGCCCAATGCATCACGTCACCCGGCGTCTTTGTCCTGTCTCACGGCGCGCGGCGGCGACCACTTTGCCCCACTGAATCAAAATTCCGAAATCGTGGGCGCATTTCGCACGAAAGGCTACCCGCCCCGTCCACGGCTCATCCCCTCAACCCCCACGCCGCCAAGACAATGTGCTGGAAATACTGCACTTCGACGGCTGCGCCCAAAGCGCAACGCGTCCGTGACGGCTTCGCCGCCGCGCAGTGAGAGACCGAGCGAAGTGCTGCTTTTCTAGCAC
>BJFP01000366.1 GCA_014189875.1 Verrucomicrobiota bacterium
CGCTCGGTATCTGACCCGGCCGCGCCGGAGGGAACCTGGTTGGCGGGCGTGCTGCCCAGAAGGGAAAGTGCTCAGTTCTCAGTTCTCAGAGGGCGCACATTCCGAATCTGAGCACTGAGAACTGAGAACTGAGAACTGAGCACTGAGAGCTTTTTTTCAGACAGGACTCCACCGACGCCGAAACACCACCGCCGCGCCCATCCGTTTGACACCCCGGCGCACCGGCGATATTCGCAGCGGGTGATTCGTCTTCTGACTGCCGTGGCCGCAGCGTTGGGCAGCAGTGTGCTGCTCGGCGAACCCGCGCAGGTGAATCCCCCGGCCGCCGAACCCGAGGGCCCGCCGCAGCCGCAGACCCCCGTGGCGCGACCCACGGGACGATCGCTTGTCGCCGTCGCACACGACCTGCGTGCGATGGACGGTTTCGATGAAAATGCCGCCGTCACGCGCCGCATGGTGGACGCGCTTGCACGCACCGTCACCGGCTGCTCGGACACGCGCGCCGCGTGGCGCGAATTCGCCGGCACGGACACGCGCGTCGGCATCAAGGTCACCGCATCCGGCGGCCCATATTTCTCCACGCGCCGCGGCGTCGTCGCGGCAGTCGTCGCGGGCCTGCGCGACGCGGGCGTGCGCGAGATCATTGTGTGGGACAAAAATGCCGCCGACCTGCGCGCCGCCGGCTTCACTCCGCAGCGGCTCGGCTGCGAAGTGCGCGCCATCGATCCGCCGCACGGCTGGGATCGCGCGTCGAGCTTCCAGGCACCGGCGCTTGGGAAACTGATCTGGGGCGATCTGCTCTTCAGTGAAAAGGCCAATCCGCGCGCGCTCGGCTCAACCGCCGATGATCTGCTCAGTTCCAAGAGCCACCTCGCCACCATCCTCAGCAAGGACGTGCCGCGCTTCATCAATATCGCCGCGCTCAGCGACGAGCCCGGCTGCGGCGTCGCGGGCGCGCTGCACAGCGCCGTCGTCGGCAATCTCGACAACTGGCGGCGTTTCACCACGCGCGGAGAAGGCGGCGCATCCGCCATCGCCGACTGCTACGCCGATCCGCGGCTCGGCGGCAAATGCGTGCTGCACATCCTCGACGCGCTCGCATTCACCTACGCCGGCGGCACGGGCGGGAGTCCGCAGAATTCCGCGATCCACAACACGCTCTACGCGAGCCGCGATCCCGTAGCGCTCGATTCGCTCGGCCTCGAGCTTTTGGAAAAATGGCGCAAGCGCGCAAGGTTCGGCCCGATCGGCCCGAAAGCTGCATGGCTGCAAGGAACGAATGCTGGCAATGCAGAGCGCGAAATGATGATCCTTTCCACAGCCCGATGAACCATGACGAAGTCACAGGGGGACTCCTGCGCTCAGTTTCGCGCACATTTTTCCTCAGCATCCGCATCCTCCCCGAGGCGTTGCGCGAGGCCATGGGCGTCGCCTACCTCCTCGCGCGCACGAGCGACACCATCGCAGATTCGGAAGGCGCGACGATTTCGGTGCGGCTGCGGCGGCTAGAGGAATTCGGGAAGATGCTCCACACCGGCGCGTCGCAGCAGTTCATCGGCTACATCCAGCGCGACATTCAGCCCGCGCACGAGGGTGACCGCGCGCTCATCGCCGCGATGCCCCTCGTGCTCTCGCGGTTCGGCGCGTTCCGCCCGTGGGAATGGAAGGAGACGATAGAGCTGCTCACAAACATCATCCACGGCCAGTCGAACGACCTCCGCGCATTTCCCGATCCGGAAAAAATCGCCGCGCTCCCCGATGCCTACAGCGTCGAGGACTACACCTACCTCGTCGCAGGCTGCGTCGGCGAATGGTGGACGCGCATGAGCTTCCATCACTTTCCGCGGTACTCCGAGCGCACCGAGCAGGAACTCATGCCGCTCGCCGCGTCGTTCGGAAAGGCGCTCCAGCTCGTGAACATCCTCCGCGACATGCCCGCCGACCTCCGCGCCGGACGCTGCTACCTCCCCGCGGACGAACTCCAGGCCGCCGGCGCGGATCCCGCCACGATTCTCGACGATCCGTCCGCCGCGCAGCCCGTCTTCGACGCATGGATGGAAAAGGCGCGCGGCTTCCTCGACGATGGCCGCGAATACATCCGCGCCATCCGCCCGTGGCGCGTCCGCTTCGCGTGCTACGTCCCGTGGCGGCTCGCAGAAAAAACGCTCGCTCTCATGGCCGCGAAGCCGCCGCTCATCAGCGCGGAAAAAGTGAAGGTCTCGCGCATGATGGTGTACGGCACGATGCTCCGCGGCCTCGTCGCCGCGTTCACGAACCTCCCGCTGCGCTGATTGATTTTGTACCCGCGCTTGTGAAAGCGCGGGCCGATCACATCCCCATCAGCTCCACAAGCCGCTGCGAGCGCAGCCCGAAGAACTCCATCAGCGCACGCAGTTCCTCGCGCACCGGCGCGGGATCTTTTTTCGTCTGCCGCAGCGTCGCAGCGATCATCACATTCTTCCCCGTGTGCTCGCTCGAGATGAATTCAAACACGCTCGTGTCGTAGCCCGCCGCATCCAGCGCCAGTGCGCGGATGCCGTCCGTGAGCAGCTCCGCCTGCCGCTCCTCGAGGATGCCGTGCCGCAGCACGCCGCGCAGAATCTGCGGCGGTGAAAATTCGCGGCGCACCTCTTTCTGGCAGCACGGCGAGACGACGAGCAGCTTCGCTCCGGCGCGCACACCGGCAGCGAGCGCATCATCCGTCGCCGTGTCGCACGCGTGCAGCGCGATGAGCACGTCGAGATTGTCCGGCAGCGCGAACGCACCGATCGCACCCTGCGAAAATTTTAACATCTCCGTCTTCAGTTCCGCCGCAACACGGTTCGTCTGCTCCGCCAGATCCGCCCGCTGCTCGACACCCGTGACCTCCGCAGCCACGCCGCGTGCCCGGAAAAACTCATGCGTCGCAAAAGTCAGATACCCCTTCCCCGCCCCCATGTCGCACACGCGCACCGCCGTCGCATCCCGCAGCGGCGAGCCGTCCACGAGATGCCCCAGGATTTCCACGAAGCGCTCCACCTGCCGCAGCTTGTCCGCCATGCCGGGCCGCACCGTGCCGTCCGCAGCCGTCACGCCGAGCTTCACGAGGAACTGAGCGTTCCCGATCGCCTTCACCTTTGGCCGGTCGTGCGAAGTCCCCAGCGCCGCGGAGAAAGTCGGCCGCGCCGCCTTCATCTTCCACTCGCCGCCGTGCTCCGCGCGCAGCTTCCAGTCGCCCGTCGTCGTGAAAAGATGCGCCTCCTCGAAATCATCCGTCAGCCACTTCTCGATCGCACGCGGCGCATCCGCAGGCGCATCGTTGCGCGTCACATCGCGACTCGCATGGCGCAATGTGAAGCAAACCGCCGTGCCCGCCTTCAACTCCACGAGCCGCCCATACACATTCCGCAGTCCGCTCTCACCGCGCCCCCGGCTCAGCGTGATTTTCACAAAGGTCTGCTGCTCCAAACTGTCGCGCAGCTTCTCCAGAAATCGGCCGAGTGTGTTCATCTGCACATCACACCGCGCGCGGAGCCGGTGTAAAAGTCTTTCTGTAAATTGCTCTGCCTTTGCTGATCCCATCGCTCATGGTCTGGCAGAGGGTGGGTCACATGGGTTCAGGTTGGGGTGTCTCAAAAACACCAACATCCAAACCACACATGCCCCACCTCACTCATCCTCAACTCCTCCAATCCGTGCTGCAACTCCTCAATGACGAAGGCTCCGATGGCTTCGCCCCCGATGGCAAACGCCAGATCCTCGGCGTGAGCGTCGCCCTCAGCGAAGCCGAAGTCCATTGGCGCGAATTCCTCCAGAGCCTCCAGCAACGCGGCCTGCGAGGCCTCCAGCTCCTCGTCAGCGATGACCACGCCGGCCTCGCCGCCGCCCGCCGGGCCGTCTTTCCCTCACTGCCCTGGCAACGCTGCCAGTTCCACCTCCAGCAAAACGCCCAGGCCTACGCCCCCCGCCCCGAACTGCGCGCCCGAGTTAGCACGGAGACGGCGCGGATCGTCCCTTTGATCTTTGCGGACGACCTTTCCTACGCTCCGGATTCTTCGAGCAACGCCAGCTCGCGTTCCCACTCGGAATTGGCCACGTAGAGTTTCCTCGTGAGTTCGGTGAGTTCGCGCGAAAGATCGGGCGCGGTGCCGCCGGGCGCATGCACGAGCGGGTTTTGCAAAAGCTGCGTCAGTT
>BJFP01000367.1 GCA_014189875.1 Verrucomicrobiota bacterium
CTCGGCGCAGCACGGCTGCTCACGCGGCATTTCGGCACTCCGCCGTTGCTGCTGCTGGACGACATTTTCGGCGAACTCGATCCGCAGCGCCGCAATGCGCTGCTCGCCGCGTTGCCCGCGGATTCGCAGCGCATCATCACGACGACGCACCTCGACTGGATGCCGGATGCCGGCGACGCGCGTGTACTCCGGCTCGGGGCTGAAAAATAGATCCGTCCGCAGTGTGGGCCTGCGTCACGCGACGGCTACGGCGTCGTCACGCGGATGTTCCGGAACCATGTCGGATCGCCGTGCTCGGTGAGCATGAGCTTCCCGTGGCCCGGCGCGAAGCCTTCCTTGTTCTTGAACTTGCTCTTCGCGACGCAGGCCTTCCAGTCGTCGGATTTCGTGTCGGCGGAGGAGCACAGCTTTCCATTCAGGTAGTGCTCGATCTTGCCGTCCTTCACCACGATGCGGCTGGTGTTCCATTCGCCGACGGGCTTGAGGATCTTGTCCTTCGCGGAGTCCACGAGGTCGTAGATGCTCCCTGTGTTGTGGCTGCCGCCGCGGAGTCCGTCGGCATGTTTGTGGTCGTCAATCATCTGATACTCGATGCCGAGCCATTCCTTGCCGCCGACTTTGGTGACCCAGAATTTGATACCGTTGTTGCCGCCCTCGGCGAGCTTCCACTCCCACTCGAGCGTGAATTCCGAGTACTCCTTTTGCGAAATCAGAATGCCCGCGCCCTTGCCCGCGAGATGAATCACACCGCCCTCCTCCGTGACCCAGCCCGCACTCGGCTTCTCGCCGTTCGCACTCGTGAAATCGGCGAGCGTGAGCGTGGCGGTGTCCGCGGCGGCCCATGTGGATGCGCAGAGCGAAATGGCGGCGGCGAGGAGGATACGGGAGGTTTTCATCGGGAAGAAGATTTGGGGTTTGGATGGAAATTTGCGCGCCATTTTCAGGCGAGCGCCGGGGCAGGGAGAATTCCGGATTTGGTCGCGCACGGCGAGGAACAAAATGGGGCTGTGGAGAAATACGGTCGTCCGCAGGGGTACGCGCGATTGCATAGTATGCCCCCCTTGTGATCCACTCACGCTAATGTCCGTCCATCGTCGAGCGCTCGCCTATTTCCGACCCAATCTCGCCGCGACTGTCGTGGCGATGGTGCTGACGCTCGTGGGCAATGCCTTCAATCTGCTACGCCCGTGGCCGCTTGCCTTCATCGTGGACAAATTGCTGCCCGCGTCCGCAAACGGCACGCACGGCCTCTCGATCTGGGGCCACGATCTCGGCGGATGGAGCCTGCCCACGATCCTCATGATCGTCTGCTCGCTCATGGTCGTGCTGCACATCCTCGCGGGCGGCATCGGCTACGTCACCAGCATCATCACGCTGCGCGTGGGGCTGCACGCGATCCTGCGGATGCGCACAGAACTGTATGCATACCTGCATTCGCTGCCGCTGAAATTTCACGATGAGCGGCGCAGTTCGGACAGCAGCTTCCGCGTGGCATACGACTCGCAGAGCATCCAGTCCATTTACAGCAGGTGGTTCTTCGTCTTCCAGAGCACGATCACGCTCGGCGCGACATTTGCGACGATGTGGGCCTTTGACTATCAGATCGCGCTGCTCTCGCTGCTGGTCGTGCCATTCATGGTGCTCGCGATCTACCTCTACGCGAAACGCATCCGCGAACAGTCCACCCAAATCGCCGAGCAGGAGAGCGCCGTGCTCACTGCCGCGCAGGAGGGCCTCAGCTCGGTGAAGATGGTGCAGGCGTTTGGCCGCGAGGATCACGAGGTCGGGCAGTTCAGGGTGCGCGCGCATGGCAGCCTCGAGGCGAACTTGCGGCAAAACGCGACCTCGATGAAAAGCTCCCTGCTCGTCGGCACGCTTATCGCGGCGAGCAGCGCGGCGATGTTTTACGTCGGCGCGCGGCACGTCATGCAGGGCACGCTCACCATCGGGCAGATATGGTATCTCAGCACGCTGCTGCTCATGCTTTACCAGCCCCTCGAGGCGCTCACGCACATCGCGTGGGGCCTGCAAGGGGCGGCTTCCGGAGTGCAGCGCTGCTTCGAGGTGTTGGATCGCGCGAACGACGTGCCCGACGCGCCCGACGCGTATGAACTCACCGGGACTCGCGGCGATCTCGTCTTTGAAAATATCGCGTTCGGCTACTCGGCGGACCGTCCCATTTTGCAGAAGGTGAACGTCCACATCGAGCCTGGGCAGACGGTCGCATTCGTCGGTGGCACGGGCGCGGGAAAAAGCACGATGCTCTCGCTGGTGCCGCGTTTCTACGACCCGACTGCAGGCCGCGTGCTGCTCGACGGACACGACGTGCGCGAACTCACGAAGAAATCGCTGCGCAACCAGATCAGCATCGTGCTGCAGGACACGCTGCTTTTTTCAACGACAGTGCGCGAGAACATTGCGTATGGCCGGCCCGACGCGACCGAGGAGGAAATCATCGAGGCCGCAAAGCGCGCGCAGGCGCATGAGTTCATCCTGGCGATGCCCGAGGGCTACCTTTCGCAGGTCGGGGAGCGCGGCGGGCACCTCAGCGTGGGCCAGCGGCAGCGCCTCGGTATCGCGCGGGCATTTCTAAAAAACGCGCCAATCTTGATCCTCGACGAGCCGACGAGCGCGCTCGATCCGACGACCGAGGCCGCGATCATGACCACGCTGGAGGAACTCATGCGCGGCCGCACCACCCTCATCATCACGCACCGCATCGCGACGGTGCACCGCGTGGACAAGATCGTCGTGCTTGGCGATGGCACCGTGCTCGAGGAGGGCAAAGGCCCCGAACTTGTCACGCGCGGCGGACGCTACGCGCAGCTCTACCGCTCGGCGAATCTCGGAACGTAACGCGGACAATCCTGTCCGCTCACTTCCCCGCGATGAACAGATCGAATCGCGCATCGAACTCTTCGTGCGGAAGCCCGCCGTCCTCGATGGTCGCCCAGCCGTCGTAACCCGCTGCGTCGAGCGCGCTGCGCACGGCGGGCCAGTCAATGCTGCCGTCGCGCAGATGCACGAATTTCCCGCCGTGGCCGTCGGGGTTCAGCTTGAAATCCTTCACGTGCAATTTCGCGATGAGCGGGCCGAGCACCTTGATCCAGTTCTGCGGCGGCGAATATTTCACATGGTTGCCGATGTCGAAATACGCCTTCACCCACGGATGCGCAAAGGACGCGATGAAGTGACGGTAGAGTTCCGGCTTCACCCACAGATTGTTCCAGACGTTATCGAGCGCGATGATGACCTTCAGTTCCTCCGCTAGCGGGATCAGTGCTTCGACGGCCTTCCGCGCCGTGTCCGTCGCCTTGTTCTGCGCGGCGATGTAGCCCTCGAACTTCGAGTTGTCGCCCTTCACGATGCGCGAGACGTGCCCGTTCTTTTCGTCGAACTCGATGTCGAATTCCCACGGCTCCGGCATCGCGATGCCGCCGACGTTGCACGGCACCACGAGGATCGTATCGGCCACGTAGCCCCTCGCGGCGCGCGCGGATTACGGAGCAAGCAGCGAGCACGCGGTGGCCGCGGATGCTGCGGCGGGAAATTGACGGCGGGAGAGGGAGGTTTTCATCGGGGGAAATGGAGCGGCGATTGCCCTGCGCAGCTCGCTGCTGGCAATGCGATTCTGTTTCCGAATCCGCTCCCTCTTCCGCTCGCTCACAAAGTCTCAGAGCGAGATCCGGTTTGAGACCTGAGCGAAAACTCAGATCGTCCGGATGGAAAAAAGGTTCCTCCTCCGCGTCATCCGTGGAATTTCGCAGCGGTCTCGGTTTGTCTTTTCCTGCGCACTCGCAGTGAATGCCCCAACCATGTCCCCCCAATTCCGTTCCGCACTTCTTCCCTGTGTCGCCGCTGCATTCTTCCTCGCCACAGCCATTGCCGCCGACACGAATTCCAACTGGCCCCGCTGGCGCGGCCCGCGCGACAATGGCAGCACTGAGACCGGATCGTATCCGACCAAGTGGGACGCGACCACAAACGTCCTCTGGGCCGCCCCGCTCCCCGGCAAAGGCTGCTCCACGCCGATCGTCTGGAACGAACGCATCTACCTCACCGCGCCGCACGACGGGCAGGACACGCTGCTCGCGTTCGACTGGGCCGGAAA
>BJFP01000368.1 GCA_014189875.1 Verrucomicrobiota bacterium
CGAGCGCGCGCGCGAGTTCCGTTTTTCCGACGCCGGTCGGGCCGAGGAAAATGAACGAGCCGATCGGACGATTCGGATCCTGCAATCCGCTGCGCGCGCGGCGCACGGCATTCGACACGGCGATGATGGCCTGCTTCTGCCCGATGACGCGCGCGCCGAGCCGCTGCTCCATCTTGATGAGCTTCTCGCGCTCGCCTTCGCGGAGATTGGAAACAGGGATGCCCGTCCACGCAGCGACGACCTTGGCGATTTCCTCGTCGGTAACTTCATCGTGGAGCAGCGTCGTCTGCTGCTGCGGCCCGGAGGACTGCGCGGCGAGCTTCCGCTCCAAATCGGGAATGAGACCGTATTGAATCTCGCTCGCCTTCCCGAGATCGCCCTGGCGTTGCGCCTGTTCCAGTTCAGTGCGTGCGCGTTCGAGTTCTTCCTTCGCCTTGCGTGAACCGCCGAGGATGGCCTTCTCCTTTTGCCACTGTGCCTTTAGCGCGGAACTTTTCTCCTTCAAATTTGCCAGCTCCTTTTCGAGCTTCGCGAGGCGGTCTTTCGAGGCAGCGTCCTTCTCCTTTTTCAACGCCTGCCGCTCCATCTCATCCTGCATGATGGCGCGCTCGACCTGATCGATCTCCGTCGGCATCGAATCAATTTCCATCTTCAGGCGCGACGCCGCTTCGTCCATCAGGTCCACCGCCTTGTCCGGCAGAAAACGGTCGCTGATGTAGCGGTCCGAAAGCACCGCCGCGGCCACGATCGCAGCATCCTGAATGCGCACGCCGTGATGCACTTCGTAGCGCTCCTTCAGTCCGCGCAGAATCGCGATGGTGTCCTCCACGCTCGGCTCATCCACTTTCACCGGCTGGAAGCGCCGTTCGAGCGCGGGATCTTTTTCGATGTGCTTGCGGTACTCGTCGAGCGTCGTCGCGCCGATGGTGCGCAGCTCGCCGCGGGCGAGCGCGGGTTTGAGCATGTTGCCCGCGTCCATCGAGCCCTCGGCTTTTCCTGCGCCGACGATGGTGTGCAGTTCGTCAATGAAGAGGATGATCTCGCCCTGCGAGTCGGTGACCTCCTTGATGAACGCCTTCAGTCTGTCCTCGAATTCCCCGCGGAACTTCGCGCCTGCGACCATCGCCGAAATGTCCATCGCGATCAGTCGCTTGTTCTTCAGCGACTCGGGAACGTCGCCCGCGACGATGCGTCGCGCGAGGCCTTCGACGATGGCCGTCTTGCCCACGCCGGGCTCGCCGATGAGGACCGGGTTGTTCTTTGTGCGCCGCGAAAGCACCTGCATCGTGCGGCGGATTTCGTCGTCGCGCCCGATGACCGGATCGATCTTCCCCTTGCGCGCAGCGTCCGTGAGATCGCGTCCGTACTTTTGCAGCGTCTGGTATTTGTCCTCGGGATTCTGATCCGTCACGCGCTGCGAACCGCGCACCTGCTGGAGCGCCTGCATGAGCTTCGCGTGCGTCACGCCGAGCGACCCCACGAGCTTGCCGCACGACACGCCGCTGTCCGCGAGCGCGAGCAGGTAATGCTCCGCGCTCAGGTATTCGTCCTTCAGCTTCGCCATCTCCTTTTCCGCCTGCCGGAGGATCGCGAGCAGTTCCGCCGCGGGATTCGCCTGCGCCGCTGTGCCGTGGACTTGCGCGCGTTTTGCGATCGCCGCTTCGAGCTGTGACTGTGCATTCGCCACATTGATCCCGAGTTTTTCAAACAGCGGCTTCGTGACGCCCTCCGGCTGCTCCAGCAGTGCGATGAGAAAATGCTCGTTGTCGAATTCCGTGTGGTTGCGGTTCGCCGCGAGGGTTTGCGCGGATTGCAGGGCCTCCTGCATGCGTTGGGTGAAGCGGTCGGTTCTCATGGTGCTTGTGAAATCGTGCCCGATCCGCGCGCAGGATGCATTCCCTCAGTTGTCCAGAGGGGCGCGCATCTTGCGCGTGACAAACCGGCCCGCGAAGCTGCGCCAGCGTCACAGCGGATGCGACGCTGTTGGCGCACGCTGCGTGAGATCGCGCGCACCGGGAAACTGGTTGCGCACCGCGTGCGCCTTCGTTTCCTTCCGCCCATGCCAGACAAAGGCCGCATCCTCCGCTTCATCCTCCCGCTTTTCATCGCGCTCGTGGTCGTGCTCTACCAGCGCGGCACGGCGCCGAAGATCGTGAACGAAGCCGGGCGCACGGCGCGTCTCGGCATGAACCCGCAGCAGGAACTTGCGCTCGGCGCGCAGGCCTACCGGCAGGTGCTCTCGGAGAGCCGCACCGTCACCAGCGGCCCCGGCTACGAGATGGTGAAAAATTGCGCCGCTCGGCTCACGGCGGTGACGGGCGATGCGGGGAAAAATTTCCAGTGGCAAGTGTCCGTCGTCGAGAGCGGCGAGGTGAATGCCTTCTGCCTGCCGGGAGGAAAGATCGTCGTGTACACCGGCATCATCCCCGTCGCGCAGAGCGAGGCCGGCCTCGCCGTCGTGATGGGCCACGAGATCGCGCACGCCACGAATCACCACGGTGCCGAGCGCGTCCTGCAGGAGAAGACCGCGAACACGCTGCTCACCGGCGCGAATTTTTCCCTCTCCGGCACCGACCCGCAGCAGCACCGGCAGATCATGGGACTCATCGGCGCAGGCGCGCGCATCGGCGTGCTGCTGCCGTTCAGCCGCGACCACGAGAGCGAAGCCGACAGCGTGGGCCTGCGCTACATGGCGCGCGCCGGCTACGACCCGCGAGAGGCCGTGAGATTCTGGGAGCGCATGAGCGCGCAGGGCGGGGGAAAGGCGCCGCCGCAATTCCTCAGCACGCACCCAGCGCACGAGACACGCATCGCCCGGCTGAAAAAGGAACTGCCCAAGGCGATCGAGATCTACCAGTCGGCCGGCGGCAGGTAGCGGGCGCTGGAGATTGGCGGCGGAAGACAAACGGGGCGCACCGTTTCCAGCGCGCCCCGTTGTTTGGATGAAGTCTTGAGGACCGGTGCTACTTCTTTTTCGCGCAGCAGGACTTGCCGTCCGTGCAGGCGTGCGCCGGCTTCTTGTGTGCGCAGCCGCTGATGCCGACTGCGAGGACTGCCGCGATGATGACGAGGATGTTTTTCATGTGTTCGTGTTAGGTTTGGTTGTGCTGCTCCGCCGTTTTTTGCCGAGGCAACGGCGCGGAGTGTTCCACGCGTTCGTCGAGAAGGCAAGAAGAGAAGGCGCGGGTGTCGGCGACGGTTCAAAACTGGATTTCTTGCCGAAGAAAAACTAGGCTGGAGGCCGGAGATCCGCAATTTGCAATTCGCAATTTGCAATTCGCAATTTGCAATTCCCTCCCCGCCACCTGCCACCCGTCCCTGCAAGATCCGTCCGTTTTCCACCGGCCTTTTTTGCGGGTAGTGGTTCATACGATCTTTCAGAAATAAGGAGACTGGGAATAAGGGCTGAAAAAGCAGCATGGCGTGCTTGGGGGAGCGCACGCGCCTCGCGTGCCGTATTCCGCGCCCTCGCGGGATACACCCGGCGACCCAAGGCGTTCCGAATGCCTGTGGACGCCCGGTGTGCCGCGCGGGGCGCACGGCACGGCACGCGAGGCGCGCGCTCCCCATGCACGCCGCTCTGCATCCCATTCGTCCCGTTAATTCTGAAAGCTCGTATCAGGTTGGAAATGTCCGGTGTTTTGAATGAAGAAAACCACATTTTCTCTAGCGCAAGCGGGCTCGCGCGTATGCGTACGCGCGTGCGCGCACCCGCGCACCCGCGCTCCTGTTTTCTGGCCCGTGTCTGAACGGGCAAGAAGAACGCAGCGACTGCCGATGCCTCACGAATGCAGTGCGACTCCGCTCAAAATGATCAGCGATTTTCAAACTGAGTCACTCCCTTTTTTGCGGGTAGTGGCTCAGTTTGGAAATAGATGAAGCAGGAAGCCATGAACCCATGAAGGGGATTTCCTGATTTCATGGCTTCCTGCTTCAAAATGAGCCACCGCACGTTTTCGCGCTTGCGGTCGTTCTAATTTTGACTTTTAATCCACTCTCCCCCAGCCAGCCATCACGCCTATGAACTCACGTCCCGTCTTTTTCCGGATCTCACGCAATCGCAAGAAAGCCGCATCCGCCCCATCCACGCGCCC
>BJFP01000369.1 GCA_014189875.1 Verrucomicrobiota bacterium
CGTCGGGCAACGAGGTCGCGGTGGTGCAGGGCAACTGGACGGGATGGGAGTTCCGTTTTCTCACAGCAAGCGGGGACGAACTCGGTGTCGTTTCGAAAAAGTGGGCGGGCGTCGCGAAGGAGTTTTTCACCTCGGCGGACAACTATGTGGTGGCGGTGCATCATCCCAACTCTGCGGCGGCGACGCTGCTGCTGGCGGCGGGGCTGGCGATCGACACGGTGTACAAAGAGGGCGGTGGCGGCGGTGGTGCGGCACTGGACATCGGGGAGTAGCGGCGGCAGGAAATGCCGAATGCCGAATGTGTAATTTTTCCCCACTTGCAGCAGGAGTTGGGTGCGGACGGTAATCTTCCAAACGCAGAGGACATTTGTGGGACCGCCTGTGACGCGAGGAGACGCGCGTGTCTTGAGTTGGTGATCATGGGGTTCACCCGGTGGGCGAGTCGAACCGCCTGCACAAGCAACCTGTTTTTCGTGTCTTTGGCGCATTTCGCGGGGTTCATCGCCGGCTCCGGGCAAGGGGCCTTCCTGCCTTCCCGGTCTTTGCTCCGCGGGTTCTATCTATCCGGAACGTCGTACTGATACAGGTCGAACTTGCCTTGTCGCTCGGAAACCACGACCAGATGCTTGCCATCGGGATGCCAGCAGGGGAAGTCGTCGCGCTCCGGATGAGACGTGACCCGGCGGAGGTTCTGGCCGTCGGCATTCATGACATAGACTTCGTAGTTGCCGTCCCGGTTGCTGGTAAAGGCGATCTGCCGGCTGTCGGGGGAGAATCGCGCGTTGATGTCCATGCCCCGTGAATTGGTCAGCCGTGTTTCCCCGGTGCCGTCCGCGTTTATCACGTAGATCTCGTAGTCCGAGTCACGGCGGGAGGTGAAGACAATCCGTTTTCCGTCGGGCGAATAGTTGGGATACATGTCGCCCGCGCTCCCAAACGGCTGGTCTTTCGCTTCGTCATTGATGTCCTTGAGGTCGTCCTTCCAAAGGTCGAGGAGCACCAGTTGGGTGCCGCGCTTCACGAAAGCCAACCGGTCCCCTTTGGGTGAAAGCGTCGGGCGGTTGACATACGGGTCGCGCTTGAACTCGATCGACTTGTTGTTGGCCAGGTCTTTGACGCGCATTTTCGACGTTTCATTTACGACGCTGGCATAGGCTATGACCCGCCCGTCGCCAGAAACGGCCATCTCGCGGTCTGAGCGCCCGCCAGCTTCCTCGCCCGAGGCCAGGAACATTTCCACCTTCCGGTCGGGCAGGGCCATCCGCATCGTGCGCATTAATCCACCGTTCTGCGCCTGGCAGAATATCAGTTCATTCTTGCCGGGCCAGAACACGGGATCGCGCTTGAAGGCTCCGTCGTTTGTGAGTTGGACCGGCTCGCCCGCCCAGGCGGCACCGTTCAGGAGAACCGCCAGCAGCAGCCAGGGAATGGCGGCCGCAGGTCGCTTATAGCAGGTCATCGATGGTCCTTCCCCCTTGGAGCACGCCCATTTCGCCGCGACCCTGAGAGTCGAGCCCCACGAGTTCCGCAATGGTGGTGCCGATCATGGAGCCCGTGACCGGCTCGGTCAGGGCTTCACCCGCCGACCTGTCGGTGCGCCCTATGAACCGCCCCGGCTTCACGCCGCCGCCAGCCCAGAGGGTGGAGCACAGAGGCCAGTGGTCCCGACCTCCCCTGCCGCTGATGCCGGGTGTCCGCCCCATTTCCCCCATCGCGATGACCAATGTGCTGTCCAGAAGCCCGCGATCCTGGAGATCGTCCAGCAGCGCCGACAAACCACGGTCGAGCAGCGGGCACTGATAAGACGCCAGCAGGTCAAAGTTATTGTGATGATTGTCCCATCCCATGCCGGCGCCTTCGAACAACGCGTCGGTGCCGGTGCTCCAGTTCACCTGCACGAACGGCACGCCCGCTTCGACGAGCCGCCGCCCCAGCAGGAGGCTCTGGCCAAAACTCGATCTGCCGTATGATTCGCGAACCCGCTCCTTCTCTTTGCTGACATCAAATGCCTCAAATGCATCGCGGGCGGAGAGCATGCGGTATGCGGACTCAAACACCCGCTCGTGGTCGGTGGCCGCCTGTGCCTCCACCACCCGCTTGGCGGCGTTGAAGTCACGCAGCAGGGTTCGCCGGTTGGAAAGTCGGGCGGGCGACATGCCATCACCCAGTTGCATTTCCTTCGGAAGATCGATCTGCGCAAGGGCGTTGCATTTGATTTCAAACGGATCGTAAGCGCGGCCAAACCTGCCGCCGCCCGTGCCGGGCCCGCCCAAAAAACCCGCCCCTGATGATGTGCCCGGCGGACTGATGGAGATGAACGGCGGCAGAATATCGGCCCCGAAATGCCTGGCGACGATGGCGCCGAAACTCGGCTCGTCTTTCAGGGCAGCCGGGCCTCCCTGGCCGCTTAGCGGCAGCGGATTGTGGTCAGCGAACAGCATTGTCGTGCGAACGACCGAAAGCATGTTGCTTCGCGAGGCCAGCCGGGGCAGCAGCTCGGTGAAATGCTCACCCGGCGTGCGCGTGGGAATCGTCGAGAACGGCGTGCGATGCCCGGAGGGGGCGTCGGGCTTCGGGTCGAACGTATCCATCTGCGGAGGACCTCCCCACAGCCAGACCAGTATCACCGCCCTGGCCTTGCCCGCACGACGCGGTGTGGCAGCCACGGCTGGACCGGACAGCCCCGACAGCCCAGACATGGCGAATGGCAGCGAAGCCGCAGCGGTGAGAAATGAACGCCGGGTGATGTGCCCACACGACCGCCCTGGGAACTTACCGTGATGGTTGCGATCTGTTTTTGAGCCTTGGATTTGCACCGGGGAATGAGTGGGTCTGGAGAATTGGATTTCGGACATGGACACGGTTCGACCGTCACTGGGAACAACCGCCCGCACGATACTATATTAGGTTCTTATGCTCGCCTGCCGCACGCATCTTCGTCGTGCTGCGCCAACGCCTCGGCATCGAGGCGGATGAATTTGCCAGCGGCAAGGGACGCGTCGCGGGGCTGGAACTGGTGCGAGATGAAAGGCACCGAGGGGTAATATGCAGCCCTCGAACAGGCGTGCTGGTGGTGCAGCAGTGTGGGTTCCAGTGTTACCTTTGAGGTCATGGCGACCGACGCCCTGCCCCAACACACGCCCACTCCGCCATGACTCAAAGCTAACTTAGCGGTTTGAAAGGTCTGGGCGATGGTCACGGTGGATGGGTGCGCGTGGATAGCTCGCGCGGGGCTGGTGTGCAATCCGCCGCTCGGTCAGGTCGTCGTTCGAGCGGGTTGAAAGCACGAATGGACACGAACTGACACAAATGGGATTTCGGAATCACGCGCGGGCTGCAACGGGCTGCGCTCCGCTCCATTCGTGTCCATTCGTGGTTCCAAAATGGGCCGTCGTCTCATTGGACGAATCACATCCCGGCGTGCAGCCCCGCATTCATCAGCGTTCCGTGGCGATTCTCGAATCCGGTGCGGCGCGCTATTTTGGATCGAGCGCCGGGCGCAGCGGCTTCGTGCGGATCTTGTAGCCCTCGGCGCTCGGGTGGAGCTTGTCGGCGACGAAAAGCTCGGGGCCCGGCTGGCCGTCGCTGCCGAACGTGACGTTCCAGCCTGCGGCGAGTTCGTCGGCGTCGAGCGTGCCGGCGGGTTTGCCCTCGATGCTCACGCGATATTTCCCGGCGGCGAGGCCGTTCACTTTCAAAATGCAGCGCGAAAGATCGAGCACTGCGGTGAGCGGGCGGTAGAGTTCTCAGTTCTCAGTTCTCAGTGGTCGGATTCAAGACATCCGACCACTGAGAACTGAGAACTGAGAACTTTCCCCGCCCAAGCAGCACCCTGGCCACACCGACTCACGACCGCCCCGCACGCCGCCAAATCCCCCCGGCGGTAAAATGCGCGCTTTCCTAATCATTCCACTTGTATCGCAAAAAATTCCCGGTAGCTATCCCGCCCTCTATGGAACTCCTCGTTGCAACCCTCTGTGATACCGCCGTCGAAAACCAAGGCAAACTGAACGTGCTCGGCGCGTTTGATGCCGTCATTGCGCAAGCCTTCCCCGCAGGTTTTGCCTGCACGCTCGTCCTGCGTTTCTC
>BJFP01000370.1 GCA_014189875.1 Verrucomicrobiota bacterium
GACATCAACAACGATGGACGTCAGGACGTGTTGATTGCCTATGGCAGAAATAACGACGCCAGCCCGAAAATCTTCTTTAACCGCGGATTTCGCTGCTTCGGCCATGCTCATACGCTGGATTTGGCCGAAAATAATCTGCTCGACGCGGCGAAGCAAGGCCAGCAGGCGGCCTGCTTGGGCGATTTCAACTGCGATGGCGCGCAGGACATGGCTCTGGCGCTGCGCAACGGCGAGTTGTGGATGTTCTTCCGCGCGAACCAGAACCAAGAGACGATGGTCGCCCTCGCGTCCCTGCCGGCAGGCGGCGAGTGCAAGGGGCCTGTGAACGTCACTGGCTGGATCGGCAAACGCTGCCTGGGCGCGTGGAACGTCCTGCCCGGCGTGAGTCAGGCGTTCATCTGCCGCAGCGATGCCGGCCCCATCACGCTCAAGTGGCGCCTGCCCGGCGGCCAGGAACAGTCCAAGGATGTCGTCCTGGAAAAGGCCGGCACGCTGAAGGTGGAGATCAAGTGAGGGCGTATCGATGAAGGATCGAATCGGCCGCAGTGGACAGCATTTGAGTAAGAAAAGGAGCAACGAATGAACAGAAAGCAAAGCAAACACGCAGTGGCGCGGGTGTGGCCCGCCGTGGCGATCATGGCAATCTGGTTGGCGGGGGCGGCGGTCGTCCGTGCTGCGGAACCGGCGGTGCCACCGGGCAAGCCGGCCGAGCCCACAGCCGCAGCCACCGACAGCGCCGTGGTGCTGGACAACACCACAATGTGGCGAGAATTCCAAGTGTCCGGAGCCTCCCATGAGCGTGATGCCAGCGGCAAGTTGGTGCGCTGTGCGGTTTTTCCAAATATTGCCGCGGCGGAGGCGAAAGGCCCTGCTCTCTGGAACTTTATGGGAGGTGATGAGCTTGGGGTCAAACAGGGAACGATGGAGACGTTCTGGTCCGCATTACCACCCGTCGATTGGGCTGGCCTCACGTTCGATGACAATGCATGGCCATATGCGCGTTTGCCCCAGCCCATGCTCTGGAAGCGGAGGTTATCATTGTCCCCCCGTAGCAGTGGTATGTTCCTCTCCAACGGCCCGTATGATCCCGTGATGGTCCTGGCCCGGGCGAAATTCGAGATCAAAGACCCTGCGCAGGTGAAGGGGTGTCGCATCTCTTTGGATTACTGGGGCGGGGTTGTGGTGTATGTCAACGGCAAGGAGGCGGCGCGCGGCCATATGTCGGGCGGCGCGACGAACTTGGAGGCCGTTGCGGATGACTACCCGAAGGACGCCTTTGTGACAGCCGAGAGCAATTGGGTGTGCTACGCCGATGAGAAGAATCGGGATCGCGTGGCGCTGCGGGACCGCCACCTGCGGGATGTCGCGATTCCGGCCGCCCTGCTGCGCAAAGGGGTCAATGTGGTGGCCATCGAGACCCACGCCGCTCCGCTCCAGGCCACGGAGCTGATCAGGAAAATCAAGGACAAGTACATCGGATCGGCGGGCTGGCCGCCGATCGGGTTGCTGAGCGCGCGGCTGACAATATCGCCGAAGAGCGCGGTTTCCGCTGACGTGCCTAGGCCACGAGGCCCCAGGGTCTGGAACTGCACGGGTGGCGATGTCACACCTTTTGACTATGGAAACCCCGCCGAACCGCTGCGGCCGATCACGATTAACGCCGGGCGCAACACGGTCTTCTCCGGGCGGCTGGTGGTTGGCTCCGACCAGCCGATCAAAGGTCTAAAAGTGAGTGTGACGGAGCTTGGCAACGCCAAGGGTGGCGCTGGAATCCCGGCCTCCGCCGTGCGTGTCCGCTATTCCGTGGCGGCCACCGAGGGGAAGTCCTGGATGGCGCCGCACCGTTTCGACGGCCTGCTCGACGTCTTTCCGGCGGAGATTCCAGTGATCCGCGCTACGCCGCCACGGTGGTCCGCCGCACAGGGCGAAACATTCTATCACTGGCCTGTGGACCGGACTGGCCTTGTGGCTGGCGCAGTGGCACCGTTGTGGTTCACCGTGCGGGTACCGAAAGATGCCGTGCCGGGCGCATACGAAGGGACAGTGAGCGTCGCGGCCGAGGGTATGCCGCCGGTGACCGTGCCCCTGCGGGTGAACGTCTCCGGGTGGACGGCGCCCGACCCGCAGGAATTCCGCCTCCAGAACATCATGTTCAATGCGGAAGAGGCTGTGGCCGGTTTTTATGAGGTGCCGCTCTGGTCGGACAAGCATTTTGAGCTCATGGGCCAGTCGCTGGCACTGGCGAAGGAGGTCAACTCGCGTCAAGTTATCCTTCACCTGGTGTGCCGCTTTCACGGGGGCGAGGGCAACCCCGAGTCGCTCGTCCGCTGGGTCAAGCAGGCGGACGGCAGTTACAAGCATGACTTCACCATCTTCGACAAATATCTGGATATGGTCGCCAAGTACGTTGGCAAACCGCGGCCGCTGCTGTTGGGGTGGTCCTGTTGGTATATCGACGGGCAGGCGCATATTACGTTAGGTTCGGAGCAGGTGTCCGTACTTGATCCGGCGACAGGAAAGATCGGGCGACTGACGGCTCCGGCGTATGGCTCGCCGGAACACGTGGCATTCTGGAAGCCGGTGTTCGACGAGGTTCTCAAGAGGATCAAGGCGCGCGGCTGGCTGGATGAGACGACGCTGTTGTACTCGGATCTGACCGATGAAGGGCCACCGCGCAAGGCCGTGGATATCGCCAACATACTCTGGCCCGGCGCCGAGTGGAGTTCCTACATGCACCCCTTGGCGACGAAATTCCCAGGCAGTGATTCGAATGTTGTCATGAAAGTTCGTGATGCCACCTCCGCCAGGGCGGCTTGGGGACCCGGGAATATCGTGAAGACCTGGAAGCCGTCGCGCGCAATCATCGGCAGGTTCTGGCGCAGTGACGGCGGCACTCCCACGCCTTGGTACCATGCTGACCCAGAGAACACGCCGCTGTCGGAAATGCGGTGGACACCCGAATCGAATTTGCGTTGCGGCTTTGACGGCGGGGTCTTTGGACTGGACCTGTTTCCGTTGAAGCGACCCGTGGGAGGCTACTTCGTGACGACGCGTTGCTGGGGCACACGGCCGTTGCACCCGGAGCGAAACACCGTCACCCTGCTTTATCCAGGCCCGGACGGCCCGGTGGCGAGCGAACGCTTTGAGATGTTCCGCGAGGGGACGGAACTAACCGAGGCGCTGCTGGATGTCGAGCAGGCCGTGGCGGAGCAGAAGCTCAGCGCGGGCCTCCTGGAGCGGGCCACGCGCTATCGGGATGAACGCGCCCGGTCGTTCAATATGGGATTCTTCCCCGCCATCCGTATGCAGTCCGAAGAGGACGCGAAACTGCTCAATCTGGCCGGCGAGGTGGGCAGAGAGTTGGAGCGAAAGAAGTGATTCAGAACATAGCAGACCCCCTCTCTCCCCGGCACCGATCCCCGCCCTGACCGTCTCAGGTGCGGCGGGTGCAAGGGCAGATTCGTGAAAAAGAAGCCCGAGAAAAATGAAGCAGACAGTTTTTCCTCTCATGACCTCCTTCACTTCCGCCGTGGCTGGGAATCTTCCCTGCAAAGCGACCCGCTCGCGTATCGCATCACTCGGCATCTGGCGGGCTCGCGTGCCTCTCTCCCTCACGTCGAAGAAGGATTTGAAGTGATCCCGTTTTCCATTTAGCTTCCCTGCACCATCCACGATTTCCCACTGACCCACGAATAAGCCGAACTCCAAATCATGAACCCATTCGAATACCTCAATGACCGTCGCTCATTCCTCAAAGGCGTCTCACTCGGCGCCGGAGGGCTCCTGCTCGCCCCGCTGCTGGAGAAAGTGGCCGCGGCTGCGGACGGCAAAGTCACGCCGCCGAAGCGAGTGATATTCTTCACGTTTGACAATGGCTTCCATGAATCGGGCGCGCTGCCGGAAGGCATTCCGCTGTCGGGCACGACAAACAGGCAGATTCCCCTCAAGGGTCTGAAGCTGCCATACGACCTCGAGCCGTTCGCGCCCTTCCAGGACCGGATGACGATCCTGCACGGATTATGGTCGATTCGAGGTGTCGATCATGGGGGCTTCTTTACGGCCCTTTCGGGTTCGAGTGGCAACAAA
>BJFP01000371.1 GCA_014189875.1 Verrucomicrobiota bacterium
CCTCCCGCGCTACGCCGGGCGAGTGGACTGCATCTACATCGACCCGCCCTACAACACCGGCAACGAGGGCTGGTGCTACAACGACGCCGTCAACGCCCCGCTCATGCGCGAGTGGCTGAAAAAGACCGCCAACCCCGTCGAGCGCGAAGACCTCCAGCGCCACGACAAATGGCTCTGCATGATGTGGCCCCGCCTCCAGCTCCTCAAAGAACTCCTGGCCGAAGATGGCGGCATCTTCGTTTCCATTGACGACAACGAAGTGCACCGGCTGCGCGCGGTGATGGATGAGGTTTTCGGGGAAGAGAACTTTGTCGCGAATTTCATCTGGCAGAAACGCTACGCAGTTTCAAGTGATTCGCAGGGCATTCCGGCAATGCACGACTATATCCTGTGTTACCAGAAATCAGACTATTTCGAGCCCGGCATGTTGGAGCGCACAGCGAAGCAAGATGACGCCTATTCCAATCCAGATGAAGACCCACGCGGACCGTGGCGTTCTGACAACTTGCTTCGCAGTGAGTATCGCGAAAGAGATTATTATGAGATTGAGAACCCAAACACTGGGGAGAAGTTCTTACCACCAAAAGGTTCAAGCTGGAGGCGGCCGAAGGCGACCGTAATTAAGATGATTGCTGACGGTAGAATCTATTTCGGGAAAGACGGGAAGGGAGGACCGGTGCCTAAACGGTTCCTCTCTGAAGTGAGAAAAGGCATCGTGGCTTCTGCTTGGCTTCCCTTTACGGTTGCTGGGCACACCGACGAGGCAAAGCGGGACTTGAAGGATGTCTTCTCGGATCGTCTCGAAATCTTTGCGACACCGAAGCCCGTCCGGTTGCTTGAGCGGCTACTGGAAATCGGCGCTGCAAAACCTGACGCAATCATACTAGACTCGTTTGCTGGGAGTGGCACCACCGCCCACGCTGTTTTGAATCTCAATAACAAGGACGGAGGAACTCGCCGATTTATCCTTGTTCAGTGCGACGAATACCACAAGGAGAACGGAGATGTGCTGAATCTTTGCGACACGCTCACCGCCGAGCGCGTTCGGCGCGTTATCCGCGGCTACGATTACACCGGCACGCAGGAGACCGAGTTGCATCCACCCGAAAAAGTGACGTGGACCACCTTTGCCAAGGACAAGAACCGGAACGAAATCCTCGAACGCATCGAAGGCATCGAGAACTTCGAACGTGGGAACTACGACAAAATTGAAAAGAAAATCAACGACGGCGTGCTGACCATCGTGGGCCAGAAGCAGGTGAAGGAAAAGATGCCCGGCCTCGGCGGCAGCTTCACCTACGTCGAGCTCGGCGAGGCGATGGACCTGGAGCGCCTGCTGGCCGAGACGCCCGGCACGCTGCCGAGCTTCCCCGCGCTGGCGCGCTACCTTTTCTTCACCGCCACGGGCCACACACTACCCGCAACCGCCGCGCCCGCCGCACCGAAAACCACAGCGAAAGCGAAGGGCAAAGCCAAGGCCAAGCCCGCGCCGGAAACCGCGCCGACGGATGCGCCGGTCTTGATTGGCGAGACGGCGGTGTGGCGCATCTACCTCCACTACCGGCCCGATGAAACATGGCTGCGCAGTCCCGCCGCCGCCTTCACCCGCACGCAGGCCGAGGCCATCGCCGCCGAGAGCAAGGGCACGGGCAAGCAGGCGCTCGTTTTCGCCGCCGCGAAGTTCATCAACCACCGCTCGCTGCGGGAGCTGCGCGTGGACTTCGCCCAACTGCCTTACGCCCTCCACCGCGTCCAGGCTGAATGAAACGGCTCGAATATCAGGAAGAGACGGTCGAGCGGTTCACGGGTTATCTCGAAACGTTGGTAACGGAACGCGACAAGGCGGAGAAGTTCGCCCAACTGGCGCGGGACAACGGCATGGAGCCGCCGAACGTCGATTGGTGCGGGAAGACATGGGACGCGCTCAAGGCTTCCGGCTTGTTGCCCAAGGCGAAGGATGCCAGCGGCGCGCTCTTCGTTCCGCTGTGGCTGCACCGACAAGATGGCATCGGGCGGCCCGTGCCGAATGTTTGCCTCAAGCTCCCCACCGGCGCGGGCAAGACGTATCTCGCCACACGCGGCATCGAGCAACTGCAACGCCTCTACTACCGCCGCGCACACGGACTGGTGCTGTGGATTGTGCCGAGCGACGCCATTTACACGCAGACGTGGAAGACGCTCGCCAACCGCGAGCATCCGTATCGGATGACGCTGGAACGCGCCAGCGGTGGGCGGGTGAAGTTGCTGCGACGCGGCGACTCCTTCACCAAGACGGACGTGGAAAACTACCTCTGCGTCTTCGTGATGATGATGGCGGCGGCGGCACGGCAGGATACGGACGTGCTGAAGATGTTTCAGGACACCGGGCGCTATCCCGGCTTCTTCCCGCCGGAGGATGACTTCGAGGCGCAGAAGGAATTGCTCAAGCTGGTGCCCAACCTCGGCACGCTCGACCTCGCGGAAGGCGCATGGGGCGGCGGGCCGACGGTGAAGCAAAGTCTCGGCAACGTGCTCTGCCTCGCCCGCCCGACGGTGATTCTCGACGAGGGTCACACCGCATTTTCGCCCATCCGTCGCGCGACGCTGGCGAAGTTCAACCCGAGCTTCATCCTTGAACTCTCCGCCACCCCGAACCGCGCGAAGGAGCAGCAAAGCAACGTGCTGCACAGCGTGACGGGCATGGCGCTGAAGAAGGAGGAGATGTTGAAGGTCCCGCTCATTCTCCACAACGCGGGGCGGGGTGACTGGAAAGACACACTCATCGCCGCGCACGGCAAGCTAGCGGAACTGCAAAAGTTGGCGGACATCGAGCGGGAGGAGACCGGGCGCTACGTGCGACCCATCCTGCTCGTGCGTGTCGAGCGCGTGGGCAAAGACCAGACCGAAGCGGGCAAGGTTCACGCGAACGACGTGCGAAAGTTTCTGCACGAGACGCTGGGCGCGAAAGAGGGCGAGGTGGCGGAGAAGACCAGCGAAACCGATGAACTGTCGGTGCATGACTTGATGGAAGATAAACACCCGGCAGTGCGCTTCATCATCACCAAGGCGGCATTGCAGGAAGGCTGGGATTGCCCCTTCGCCTACGTGCTGGCGGTGCTCGACGCCACGACCGCAGGCACGGCGCTGACGCAGATGATTGGGCGCATCCTCCGGCAGCCGGGCGCGGAGTGTTTCCCGGCAAGCCGCGCAGAACTCAACCTTTCACATGTTTTCGCCCGAATGGAGAATGTCGCGGACGCCGTAAAAAGAATCCGTGAAGGCCTGGAGAGTGAAGGCATGGGAGACCTCGGCGAACTGGTGCGCGCGGCGGGTGCGCCGGGCGCGGGCGGAAACGTGCAGGAGGTGACGGTGGAGCGGCGCGCGGCGTTCAGGCGGCGCATCTTCCTCCCGCGCATCCTCGCCCGCGAAGGTGACGACTGGCGGCTGTTCGATTACGAGAGCGACCTTTTTCCCCGTGTGGATTGGGAAGCGCTGGAGTGGTCGAAGGCGGCGGAGTTTTCTCCGGACGATGCTTCTTCGCTGGCCCACACGCGCGTCGCCGTGGACGTGGACCAACTCGGCCCCGACCCAAAGAAGCCGCTCGGCGTGGCGGAAGCGGGCGGCAAGCCAGACCTCGATTTCCCCGCGCTGGCGCGACTGCTGGCGGATGTGATTCCGAATCCATGGCAGGCCGCGCGAATCCTGCGCGGTGCCCTAGCGGCGCTGCGGACGCGGGACTTTACCGAAGACCAGTTGCTCGCCAGCCGCTACCGGCTCATCGAGAAGATGCGCGCCGATTTGCTGGCCGACATCCATGTGCAGACGGAGCGGATTTTCTGCGACCTGCTCGCGGATGGCGGGCTGTCATTCCGTCTCGAAGGGAAAGGGCTGAGTTGGGAACTGCTTGAAACGCTAAAATTCGAGATTACAAGGCCGCCGGATGAACCGATCCTTCACAAGGGAACCGGCGTGGGAAAGCCGATTGAGAAATCGCTCTTCGAGTCTATCTGGAGCAAGCACTTCAACAGTCTCGAAAAGGACGTGGCGCTCTACATCGACGACGTGAAAGCCGTGCGCTGGTGGCATCGCATCGCCGTGCAGGCAG
>BJFP01000372.1 GCA_014189875.1 Verrucomicrobiota bacterium
GAGCGTCGGCAACACGTCCAGCGCCTCAAAATCCTCCGCCGCCGGCCCCTTCCTCGTCTTCCCGCCATTCTCGCGATCCGTCATCATCGGGAATGCGACCTCCTTCGTCGGCACCTTCGTCACATGATTATTTTCGATGAACGTGTACGGCACCATGTCCAGCGACGCCGCGATGCCGAAGTAATAGTCGAACCCCACGGCATTCGGCCCGTTCGCGATCGGCTTCGTGAAGTCCACGCTCCACACTTGATCCGGCTTCTCGATGTTCAGTTCCTCGACCGCCTTCCCCTCGTGCTTCGCCCAATCCATCCCGAGATGCCACTTGCCCACGCACGCCGTCGCGTAGCCCTCGTCCTTCAGCATCTGCGCCACGGTGAGCCGCCCCTCCTCGATCAGCCGCGGGCTCAGCCCGCCGAGCACGCCGCTCTGGAGCTTCGTGCGCCAGTTGTAGCGCCCCGTGATCACGCCGTAGCGCGTCGGCGTGCAGACGGCGGAAGGCGTGTGCGCATCCGTAAATTTCATCCCGAACGCGGCAAGCCTGTCCATGTTCGGCGTCGCGATTTTTCCGTCCGGATTGAAGCACTTCACATCGCCGATGCCCAGATCGTCCGCGAGAATAAAGACGATGTTCGGCTTCTCCGCCGCGACGGCGAATGCGGACGTCAACACGGCGAGGAGCAAGGGGAAGATGCGCATCGCGCGACAATGCAAACGGAAACGTAAAGCGCAAGCCGCGCGGGTGGCCGAGCAAAGCGAGGGAGCACCGCCATCGGAGCACAGAGGCAGTGACTGGTGACTTGTGAATGGTGACTGGTTGCGGCCAGCGCGCATCCACCAGTCACTTCTCACCAGTCACCAATCACTGCCCCCGAACACGCTGCGCTCACTTCTCAGACAAACGCCGCGCAATGAACTCGGAGACCTTCGGAATCTTGCACGCGCCGAGCGCCTCGGCGGCCCAGGCGGGGTCGGCGGCGACGATGGGCTCGGCGGCATACCAATACATGAGCGGGAGATTGTGGTCGTCCTTGTCCTCCTCGTGCGCGAGCAGCGCGAGGACGATGGGCTTGCGCTGCTCGACCGTCAGCCGCTGGCACGCGCTCGCGAGCGCGAGGCGGACGATGGGGGATTGCGCCTTCTTTCCGATAAAGAGAAGCAGCTCCCGGAGATCGTCACTGGCTTTGCCTGCCGCGCACGCATTCCGAATAAACTCACCTAGCGAAACCGAATCGAATGCCAACATATCAAGCAGCTTGGGTGGTCCTTTCCGAACCTTTTCAAGAAACCCCCTGTCAGCCTCGTTGAGGCTGTGAATGAGAGCAGCTTGGCGCACGCGATCTGAAGTTTCGTTGGGGTATGCGGGACGAGGATTGATTTTCTTTAGGGCATCCGCCGTAGGTATCGCGAGCATTTCGGACAGCGCTTTCACCTCGGACACCGACACAGCGCGTTCCTGAAGATTGCGAACAGCGCGTTTTGACACCCAGACGTCGTCTGCGTCCCACACTGCCTTCGCCAATTCCTCAACATTCATTTTGCCAATCTGTGGTTGCGCGACCTTCTGCCCCTTCTTCCCCAGCCGGAAAATCCTCCCCGTCGTGTAATCATGCACCTCGCGCTGGGGGCGGTGGCATTGGTTCAGGTCATACCAGTCAATCATCCACAGCGTCCCGTCGGGGCCTTCGCGGATGTCCACGATCTGGCTCGCCTTGTCGTGGAAATTGATGAAGTCCGCGCCGTGGTGCGCGACGTAGCCGCTGCCCTTGCGCTCCAGCACGTCCATGTTGATGCGCGCGCCGTGGATGTTGTTCATGAGCACATTGCCGCGGATGCCGTCGGGCCAGCTCGGGTGCTGCGGGATGCACAGGCCCGCGTGTGCGTGGCCGCCGCCCGCCGCGTCGCTGCGGTTGTTGCCGCTGTGCGGCGTGGCGCCGAGGAAATGACGGTGATCGGCGATGGTCTTGATGTCGTCGTAGGTGTGCGGGTCGAAATGCTGCCCGGCCTGCCGCTGGTAGCGCGCGCCCTGGATGATGTGGAAGAGGTGCGGAATCACGCACGCCTCGGCAAAGAGGTCGCCGTCCGCATTCCAATCAATCCCCCACGGGTTGCTCGTGCCGTGCGCGAAGACCTCGAATTCCTTCCGCTGCGGCTGGTAGCGCCACACGCCCGCATTGATCTTCACGCGATCCTTGTCCGCCGCACCCGGCTTGCCGACGGTGCTGTGCGTGAAGACGCCGTGGCAGCCGTAGAGCCAGCCGTCCGGCCCCCACTTAAAAGTGTTCAGCGTCTCGTGCGTGTCATTCCCGCCCCAGCCGTTCAGCAGCACCTCGACCTTACCCGGCTTCGGGTCGTCCCAATTTTCCACCGGGATGAAAATGAGATTCGGCGCCGCGCCGACGAACACTCCGCCGAAGCCGACCTCGATGCCGCTCACGAGATTCAGCCCCTCCATGAAGACGGTGCGCTTGTCCGCCTTGCCGTCGCCGTCCGTGTCCTCGAAGACGAGGATGCGATCCTTACCACCCAGCCACTCCGGCGCGCCCGGCTCCGTCTTCGCGCGCTGCGGATACGTCATCCCCTCGACGACCCAGACGCGCGCGCGGTCGTCCATGCAGAACGCGATGGGATTGATGATGTCCGGCTCGGCGGCGAAGACCTTCAGCTCATACCCCGCCGGCACCGTCGCGACCTGCGCGGCCTTTTCCGCAGGCAACCCGGCGAACTGCACTTCGTCGGGCTTCAAGTTCGGATCGTCCTTCGCCCCCGGCTTCTGCGCGAGCTGATCGGCGGGGAACTTCGGCTCCTCCGCATGAAAGACGAAGTCGTCGAAGTTCACATGCCCCCACCCCGCCTTCTCATCGTCCACGATGCGGATAAAAATCTCGCGCCCTTGCAGCTTGCGCAAATCCACGACCGAGCGCGCCATCCGCTCGTCGTTCACACCGCGCGCCGTGTGGATCGCCTTGCCATCGTCCTTCGTCACGATCTCCACGCGCGTCCCCAGCAGGGACCCGCCGCCGATCAGAAAACTTCCCCACGGCTGCGCCGCCTTGAACGCCACCGACGTGAGCGTACCCTTCGGCTCGTCGCGCAAAATCTCGTAACCCCCGATCCAAAATTCACCCTTGCGATTCGCAGTCTTGCCAGCACCGAACGGCCGCTTCTGATCGATCTCCCCCTTCACCGGCTGCTTGTCGAAAGCCTCCCCCGTCGCCGTCCAATCGCGCAATGTGCCATCCTCGAAGCCAAGGTTCAGCACACGCCCGTCCGCGCCCGTAGCGGGAATCGCATCGGCAGCGGATGATATGGCGACAGAAACAAGAAGCAAAAATGCGAAGGCGAAACGAATGGGGAGACATTTCATGCGCGCAGCATTGGAGGGGATCACTACATGTGTCGAGCTACGGACGACACGCCGCGCCGTGAGGCCTCTGCGTTTGAGGAAGGCGTACATGAGCGTCCGATTTCTCAAAAAAGATGTCAGATGATTTTGGCAGTGTGGGCGGTTGCTGTTATTCCCATCTCCGATTTCAAAAAGGCATGAACCTCATCCCCCGTTTCCTCCCCATCGCCGTCCTTGAGACCCCAGTCTTCGCGGCATCGCGGAGCCGAAAGGCTGGATGGAGATCTATCCGAAGCTGAAGGATAGCCCCGATGCGAATGTGCGCGAGCATGCGCAGGCGCTCGCGGTGATCTTCGGAGGCGGCGGCGCGCTCGATGAGATGCGCAAGAAGCTCGCCGACGCAAATGCCCCGCTCGAAGCACGCCGGCAGGCGCTCAATGCACTCGTGGCGCAGCGCGACGCGGCTTCACTCGATGCGCTCCTCGCGCTGGTCGAGCAACCCGGCCCGCTGAGCATGATGCCCGAGGGCCTGCTCACGCCGCTGCAGGAGCCGGATGTGCGCGACCTTTCACGTCTGCAACCTGGGGCGTTGCCCCAGGCTGGCATGGATGCGCGCCTTTGGCCCTCAGTTCAATTCGCCTCCAACGCGGATACCACGCTCGCGCCGCAGCTACTTGGTCATCTTCCCAAAGTCCGCGCGCACCGCCTTCACCTTCTTCTCGTCCTCGTTGCAAAAGACCA
>BJFP01000373.1 GCA_014189875.1 Verrucomicrobiota bacterium
CGACTTCAGAGCTGAGCGGGGTCGGCGCCGAACTCGTGCTCATTACCTCTGAAGCCAAAAGTCTCGCTCGTTTGCTGGCACGCCGAGACCACTGGGTGCGCGCCTTCATCAGCCTGCTTCTTATTTTTCTCCTCCTCACTGCGCGCGCCGACACCGCGCAACCGCCACCGGATGACGATCCGCTCGTGGATCTCGCCACGGTGGATCCCACCATTCTCGTCGGCCTCCGCTACGCCACCCCGCGCAACATCACAGGCCGCGCGCTCTATCCCGCAGGCGCGCGGTGCATCGTCCGCCGCCACGTTGCGGAGGGATTGAAAATCGCCCAGGCATGGCTCCGACCGCAGGGCTACGGACTGAAAATCTGGGATGCCTACCGCCCGCCCGCTGCACAGCAGGCGCTCTTTGAAATCGTAAAGAACCGATCCTTTGTCGCCTCCCCCAAAAATGGCCACGCCCTCCACACTTGGGGTGCCGTCGTGGACGCCACGCTCGTGGACGCGAAAGGCCTCGAGATGAAAATGCCGACGGACTTCGACGACTTCACCGCCGCCGCCGCGATGAACTACCGCGGCAAAGACCCCGTCATCGCCCACAATCTCGATCTCCTTCACTGGGCGATGGCGCGCGGCGGCTTCATCGGCATGAGAACGGAATGGTGGCACTTCATCGGCAAACACTGGCGCGCGTGCAAGGCGGTGCAGGTGGATTCCATGCTGCCCGAAAAAGACGGCAAGTGGAACGCAAAGGACGCGGCGTCCACGGCTGAGGCGCAGCAGGGCGGGAAAAATCCCCGCAGCGGAAATCCGCAGATTCCACCGCGGAAAAGATGAGCAAACGCCGCGTGGAAGCGCTCGGTGGATTCTTGCTGGCGCGCGCAGCGTTCGATCCGAATGATGCCGCCGCATGAGTGATTCTCCTGTGATTCAGACTTTGGCGGCCCTCGTTTGCATCAACAGCGTGAACTCGTTTTACGAGGGCGGGCCGGGGCCAGCGCGAGGTCGCGACGTTCGTGCGGGAGTTCTTCGAGCACCGCGGGATCGTGACGTGGGAACAGGAGGTCTTTTCGGGCAGGCCAAATGTGATCGCGCGGCTGCCGGGGCGCGATCCGTCGCGGCGCGTGATCCTCGAAGCGCACATGGACACAGCGTCAGTGAAAGGCATGAGCATCGCGCCATTCGAGCCGCGCATCGAGGGCGGCAGGCTGTTCGGACGCGGGAGCTGCGACACAAAATGCGGGCTGGCCGCGATGATGAACGCCATCACATCGCTGCATGATGAAGGCATCACACCGCCATGCGAGGTGTGGCTCGCCGCCGTCGTGGACGAGGAGTTTTCGTATCGCGGCGTGGTGAAACTTTGCAAACGGAAGACAGACCCCCTCACTCCCCGACGCCCGCCCGCGTGCTGACGTTTTCCGGCGCGGCGGGCGCGAAAGCAATTTCCTAGCAGCCGAGCCAACATTCACACTAACATGTCGAAGAAGTTGAATTTTGAAGCTAGGAAGCCGAGAAGAGATCGTGCGAACATCTCAGCCTTCTTGGCGTTCTGGCTTCCAAATTCCACCGCCATGCTGCGTTCGACCGCTCAGCATCCGATTTTTCCACCTCACTCTTAAACACGTCCAAGCACATGAACCTGAAACTCAAAATCTGGCGCCAGAAGGATCGAAACAGCGAGGGACGCCTCGTGGACATCGCAGCGAACAGCATCCCGCCCGAGGCATCGTTCCTCGAGATGCTCGACATCGTGAACGACGAACTCACGCGCAAGGGCGACGAGCCCGTCGCGTTTGACCACGACTGTCGCGAAGGAATCTGCGGCACCTGCTCGCTCTCGATCAACGGCATCCCGCACGGGCCGAGCGAGACCACGACCTGCCAGCTCTACATGCGGAAATTCAAGGACGGCGACACGATCCACATCGAGCCGTTCCGCGCGAAGGCATTCCCCGTCATCCGCGACCTGTGCGTGGACCGCGACGCATTCGACCGTATCCAGCAGGCTGGCGGATTCATCACCGCACGCGTCGGCAGCGCGCAGGATGGCAATGCGATCCTCGTCCCGAAACAGAACGCCGACCTCGCGATGGAAGCCGCCGCGTGCATCGGCTGCGGCGCATGTGTCGGCGCATGCCCGAACGGCAGCGCGATGCTTTTCGTCGGCGCAAAAGTGACGCACCTCGCCGAACTCCCGCAGGGCCAGCCCGAGCGCCAGCGCCGCGTGCTCTCGATGGTCGCGCAGATGGACAAGGAAGGCTTCGGCAACTGCTCGAACTACTACGAGTGCGAAGCCGTGTGCCCCGCGGAGATCCCCGCGACGGTCATCGCGAAGCTGAACCGCGAATATGCGGTCGCCGGGGCGAAAGACACGGTCGGAATCGAGTAGCCGCGATTTTATCGGAAACCCATTTCGATGGGTTGACAGGGCGAAGCAGGCCGCTAGGCTGCGCGCTCTTTTTGACAACCCTTTCCACACATGAAACGCACCTACCAGGCATCCAAGCGCACCCGCAAACAGCAATTCGGCTTCCGCAAGCGGATGTCCACGAAGAAGGGCCGCATGACACTCGCACGTCGCCGCCAGCGCGGACGCAAGCGCCTCCTGCCGAAGGGCGTCGAGGTGCATTTCGCACGTCACACCGAGGCGTAGCCTCCTTTCCCATGCCCGACGACGCCACGACCGGGGAACCGGAAGGGCGCAATCCGCGCTTTCAAAGTGAGCGCAATCCGCGCTTTGAAGACGGACGCAATGCGGGATTTGAAGACGGGCGCAATCCGCGCCAGTCGGACGGGCCGACGCCGCACCTGAGATTCCCGAAAGCCGCTCGGCTCACGCAGACCGCGGAGTTTGCACGGGTGCGCACGGAAGGCAGGCCGGTGCATGGAAAAATGATCACACTCGGCGTGCTGAAGGGCTGCGGTGCGACGGACGGGCGCGTGGGCATCGTCACGAGCAAGCGCGTGGGCATCGCGGTGATGCGGAGCCGCGTGAGGCGCAGGCTGCGCGAGATTTTCCGCGCGATGAGGCCGCGGCTCATTCCGGGACTGTGGCTGGTCATCGTCGCGAAATCACCCGCGGCGAAGGCGACATCGGCGGCGCTCGGCGAGGAATTTTCGCAACTCGCGCAGCGCTGCAGAATCCTCCAGGTGATCGCGCCATGAAATTTTTCGTCCGCCTGCTGCACCGCATTTACAAGGTGACGCTCTCGCCGATGCTGCACTGGATCGCGGGGCCCGGCTCGGGCTGCCGGTTCACGCCGAGCTGCTCGGAATATTTTGCGCAGGCCGTGGAGACGCACGGCTTTTTCCGCGGCACGCGGCTCGGCGTGGTGCGCATCTGCCGGTGCAACCCGTGGTGCGAATCCGGCCACGATCCAGTCCCCCCGGCGCAGGCCCCCGTGAACGAATCACAAAAACTCTCAAGCTGACCTATGGACCGAAAAGCAATCCTCATCATTCTCATCACCGCCGGTGCCATGTTCTCATGGCACCAGTTCTATTACGGGCCGCTCAAGAAAGAGGACGAGAAAACCTACAAGGCGATCAAGGACAAACAGGCCGCAGAGGAAAAGGCAAAGCTGCCTGCGCCCCCGACCACTGCCGGCAGCACGACGCCCGCGCAGCCGGGCACCACGCCTCCTGCACCGACCACGGGGACGACCGGAACGACTCCGGGAACGACTCCGGTGCCGGCGCCCGCTCCCACGAATTCCGAGCCCGAGCAGCGCAAGGTGCTCCGGAGCGTGCCCGGCACGGTCGAGTACGAGTTCACGTCTTACGGCGGCGGCATCATCCGCGGCACGCTGATGGAGCATTTCAAGGACAAGAAGAATGGCTCGCGAGTCGTGATCAATGAATTCGGCACGATCCCGATCGGCGCGATAACCGAGGAATGGAAGCGCGCCGAAGATTCGGAGGAACAAGCAGAGATCCGCCACGACGCGCTGCTGAAGCTGCCGTGGAAGATGACGGCGAACGAGATCGAGCACACCGTCACATTTGAGCGCACCGACGACACGAACCACTTCAAGCTCACGAAGACATTCATCCTCCCCCGCGAGAAGACGCT
>BJFP01000374.1 GCA_014189875.1 Verrucomicrobiota bacterium
AAAAATCAACGCCGTTGCGACCGCCGGCAATCAGCGGACGTTTTCCGTTCATCTTCTCGCCGCGGATGGTGATCGGACGATCGGCCTTACCTGCTTGGCTGAAGGTGATCCCTCCATCGTAGCGTTGGTCGCCGTCCACGAGCACCAGATCGCCGGGGACGAGCAAACCCTCGATCTCCTGAATGGTCCGGTGCGACCGCGTGGGGCCAATGCGGTAAACGCCGGCGGCAGGTTCAGCGCCGGTGACCGCCGCCACGAACGACAGCGACAGAGCGAGAAGCAACCCGAATGCGGATCCTTTTTTTCGATGGCCTTCCCGATTTCTGCCGGTTTGCATTTCCACGGAACAATCCGTGCGGTGTTCACCAAGGAACGGCGTGCCTCCGCTTTTCCAAATTTTTTCGGCAAGCAAGCTGATGATCGTCATTTGAAAGTCTCACGAGATTGGACGTGCGACGCGCGAAACACGAGCGGCCAAAACGCGGATCTGTCTGGCAAGTCAGGGGGTCTGTTCCTCGCCCGCGCCGGTCGGGTTCTTCCCGCGGGAGCCGGGATTCGTCCTGGCAGGCGGTTTCCGTTCGTTGGGCGGCTTCACTTCCGTAACGGGTTCGGTCAGACTCCGCGGCGGCACACTGATCCGGAATCCAGGTAAAAAACTGCCCGGCTGGAGCGGATCACGCGGCAAGAGCGGCGGAAGATCGTTGCTGCCAAAAAGCGAACCGTCCTGCAGCACCGCGGCACCGTTCGCCGAGCTCATACCGTTCCGTCCGCCGCCCCATGGGAGGCGTTGGAGCGCCGCAAAATTCACGTTCGTTCTCCGGGGAGTCTGAGGTGGTCGCGTGGGCGTCAAGGCCGTCGGCGTCACGTAGCCCATGTGCCCCGCGTCCGTCACCACACGGGTGAATCCAAATTCCCGTTTCAAGGCCACCAAGTGCGTCCCCTTTGGGAGCATGAAATCCGGAGCCGAGCTTCGCCCCGACCAGTAGGAATAAAACGGCGTGCTTTTGACCGACACCTCGTAGTGCCCGATATCGGCCCCGCGGTCCATCGTCTTGCACCCGGAAAAGCCAAGCGCCAGGACCGCAGCACAGACAGCCAGTGTGAAGCGCAGGCGCACAGTGGCCGCGGCTCGCAGCACCCGGCTCAAACGCATTTCCTCCGGTTCTGCTGCTGACCATTCGCTTCCTCGCACGGCCAACTGTTGCCCGACCGTCCGTACATCGGCACGACGCGGTGATGCATCCAGGCAGCCTCGCTCAGCCCGGTCGGGCGTATGCTGAATGGAATAAAATTTGGGGTTGTCGCCCGGACGCATCAGGGTCTGACGCATACTCGGAGGCGTATCCGGTGGCAAAGTCTTTCGTTTTGAGGCGTCGATGCTGGCAGGCATGGGGTTGTTCGCAGATTTCCGGGAACGGATCGTTCGCGAAGCGTCCGAGTTGGACAGTTCCGGGAGTGGCGGCCCGTCCACCCTCGGCGTCACCGGCCCCGAAACCAGTGCACCGTCGCCGCGAGAGCCTCGTCGAAACCGGACTTCGGCGCGAAGCCGGTCGCGCAAAGTTTTTCGACCGACGCCGTGGAATGCCTCACATCACCGGGCCGCCCGGGCTTGTAAACGATCGGCGATGCGGATCCTGCGAGCGCGACGATTTTTCTGGCAAGTTCATTGACGGTGATGCGACCGCCCCTCGCGACGTTGAAGACACCCGTGAGACCCTGCGTTGTCGCGGCGTGGACGTTTGCAGCCACGACATCCAGCACGCTCACAAAATCACGCGTCTGCTCCCCATCGCCATAAATTGTAAGAGGCCGTCCTGCGAGCGCCGACTCGATGAAAGCGGGAATGGCAGCGGCGTACGAACCGCGCGGATCCTGCCGGGGACCGAAGACATTGAAGTACCGGAGGGCGGCAGTCTCGAGAAGCCCCTCACGCTGGAACATTCCGCAATAGAATTCGCCATCGAGCTTCGTGATCGCGTACGGGCTGCGCGGCTCCGGCATCATGGTTTCGACCTTCGGCACGATCGGATTGTCGCCGTAGATGGCGGCGGATGAGGAAAAGCACAGCTTCCTCACCTTCGCCCGTGCCGCCTCCTGAAGGACGATCAGCGTTCCGGTGGTATTGGTCGCGACGCACTCAACAGGCTGCGTCATGGACTCCGCGACACTCACCATCGCCGCCAGGTGAAAAACGAAGTCCACCCCTTGCACCGCAGCCCGCACCGTGTCGCGATCGGCAATCGTTCCTTCGATGAATTCGTGACGCACCCCCGCCAGATTCGCTTTCGCTCCAGTGCGGAGGTTATCCAGCACGCGCACGGTGGCTTTTTCCTGAATGCTTCGAGCCAGGTGGCTTCCGATAAATCCTGCGCCGCCGGTGATGAGAACATTCATGGTCTGAGATTAAAAGCGGCCGTGCGCAGTGGAATTTGGGTTTGCGGATCGAACCGTGATAACCGGGGATAGAGCGATGCAAGTCTCAACTCGCGGCGTGATTGATTTCGCGTCCAAGGGGAAATTATAGAGCGGTGCAAATTGAATAATCCTAAATTCCGCAGTTGATGTATGACAATTTCATCCTGCGGCGGGCTTCAGAAAGGCGAAATCGGGCGCTCGGGCGTTTGAAGATTTCAACTGCGGCGCAGTTTGTTCCAGGCAGCGCAAACTCAGGAACGAACGGGAATGAGCGAAAAAATCGCATCGCGCCCCGGAATCGAAGGCTGTGCACCGATGCCCTGCGTCGCCAGTGCTCCCGCGGCGTTGGCAAAATGGATTGCTTCCTCCAACGCCATGCCACTGGCGCTGGCGATTGTGAACGCCCCCGCGAAGGCGTCTCCCGCACCCACGGTGTCCACGGGGATGACCTGCGGCGGCGCGATCTTCAGGATTCCGCTCACGGTGATGACGAGCGTGGGATCGCTGCCGCGGGTGATGATCATTTGCCGGCAATGAGCGGCGGCGCGTGCGCGTTGCGGCTCGGCGTCGATCTCGGCGTGCGTCATGGAAACGAGCGCGGCCGCCTCCTGCGCATTGAGGATGAGCGTGTCCACTTCCACTCGGGCTCGGATGAATTCAGAAGTCAGCGGTGACGGATTGAGGATCACCGGGACTCCGGCTGCAGTGGCGATGTGGATCGCGTGGAGCACGGTCGGCAACGGGCATTCCAGTTGGAGCAGCAGGGCAGCGGCGGAGCGGATGAGGGCGGCGTGCTCATCAACATGAATGGGCATGAGCGCGTGATTCGCACCCGGACTGACGACGATGCTGTTTTCGCCGGAGTCATCGACCGTGATGAAGGCACAGCCGGTTGACGGACCGGCTTTCATGATGGCCCCGGTGTGGATGCCTTCGCTGCGCAGATGCTCGATGTATCGGGTGCCGGCATCATCTTCGCCCACGCAGCCGATGAGCGTGACATCCCCGCCAGCCCGTGCGGCAGCGAGTGCCTGGTTCGCGCCCTTCCCGCCAAAGCATGTGAAGGCGGCGGTGGCGGTGAGAGTCTCGCCGGGTGTCGGAATGTGCGGAACGCGCAGCGTGTGATCCACGTTCAGTGAACCGATGACGACGATCTTCGGGGGCTGGGGCATCAGGCAGCGTGCGCCCGGCGCGGCTGAAGTTTCAATTCATCATCCCGCGCGCTCCGCATCTGGACGCCATACCGTCCTCGCGGTTCAGAAGACGCGTGGCGGCTGAGAAAATTCGGTGAGGCAGCAACAACCGCTTCGACCCGCTCAACTCGTGTAGCACGGATTTCGCCAGCGATCGCAGTGTGTGGTCTTCGCGGACCCGGAGGCCCGACACCCGGCGTGAAGTACGCAATCTCGCTTTCGCGAATTTCACGCAACGCGAGTACCCGACACATCGGATGCTCCAGGAATTGATCCAACTCGACGGCTCCGACTCGGCCGCGGGCGATCTCGCCACCCGCCTGCTGCCGTGGCGCTCGTGCATGGTTGCGAGGGCGTCTGGAATGCAATATTGGGGAAGATTCCCTGTCATCTCCAGAGCATCTGTGCCACACACGGCGCATGAATGTGGAACGACTCAAGTATGTGATCTGGG
>BJFP01000375.1 GCA_014189875.1 Verrucomicrobiota bacterium
AGCAGCAGGTGAAGGACGCCGCGCCCGGCACCTTCCTGCTCACTTGGAAACACCTCGGCCGCAAAAGAGCCGCCGCGGGCGACAACGGCTACACGGTGATGGCCTACACCACCAAGGCAGATGGCAGTGACAGGAAGGATATCCTGACCCCGCCAAAGTCTTTCCCGGTGACCACCCAGCCCGCCGACGCCATCAGCCAGACCGCATGGCAGCAGCAGGCGGCCACCTTCACTGTCAAGCCGGAGGATCTGGCTCCGCCCGCCGAACCCGCACGCACGCTTTGGATCGCCTTCGACTCGAACGATAACAATACCTATGGCTCGCTGATTGATGATGTGCGCCTCCTGCCAGTGGACATAGCCATCGACGCCAACCGCGATGGCACCATTGACGACAGCGATAGGAGGAAAGTCTCCGAGGCGAAACCATGGAGCTTCTGGCTCAATGATGACGATGACACGAATGCCGATGCCCTTGGGTCTCAACGCGCTGATCACACCACCGGAACTGTGGATGGCGCGAAAGACTTGGACGATTTCTTCCCGGTGTTCCTCGACATACAGGAGCTGGTGAAGGCGCTTCCACCAAAGGCGAACCCACCCGCCGAGTCTGTGATATACAAGCTCAAGCAGGCCAATGGCGCGGTGAGCATTGTGGAGACGAATCTCACGCGAGAGGCGGCGTTCTCGTATAAGGATAGTGCGGGAATAGGTTACGGTATATCTCTCCAACAGCACGCCGCCTCTGCGACGACGACGCAAGTCACAGCGGCGGGCGTGGAGTTGTCGGAAGACTTTTTGAACAACGTCAAGGATGCCAACAAGGGCGTGATCCTGATAGAGGGGCGCGCGGCAACGGACAAACCACTGGTGCTGACCGTGGAAAAGGGCGGCGTTCAGGTCGCGGAGGTTTCGCTGCCTCTTGCCATCGCCCCGAGGATTCTCCTTTTGCTGCACGGGATGAATTCCAATACATACACTTGGGATGACCTTGTGAGAGCTGCTTTTGGAGGCGGGCCGGTAATATTTGCGGATATCCGCGATGGACAATTCGCGCCCCTTACGCCCGCCACGCTGCCAAGCTTCAATCGTCTTCAAGGCTCTTTCGGTAAAGGTGGCGTGCGTTGCTTCCGACTTCAATTTGGTTCCGCGGAAGACAGGAACACTGCAACGACCGGGCTTCCAAATGAAGATGACATGGGGCACCCATTGACTACGGTCACAGCCAAAGGCGGTGTTGACGGAAAAAACGAGCCCTATCTAACGACTCAGGTTCTCAAGTGCGGTGATTTTGAAAGCTTTGATGAACTTGCCCAGGAGGTTGATGAGGCAATCACAATGCTGCTTGCGCGTCACCCCGGGGCCCAGATCGTCCTCGTCGGGCATAGCCGAGGAGGACTCGCAGGCCGTAAGTTTTTGGAAGGATATGCTACCAAAAATTTAGAAACATACCTGACCAACAGGAAGGCTGTGGTTGGATTCCTTACCACCAGTTCGCTTCACAAGGGCAGTCTGATGGGCCGGATTTACCAATGGCTTGCCGACCATCCCAAGCATGTGTATGACAGTGCCGGCAATGAAGTGATGGTCAACGTGTCGGGCGTTGCTGTATTGCCCGACTACAAGCCCGTGAATTGGCAATACTGGGTAGATTGGAGGGTGGTAGATTTTCTGAAAGATCCAAAAACATTTGGCATATTGAACAAAGCCAGCACGCTCGACGTTCGCCGCCCCGTGATCAACGACATGTCTGATCGCTCTCAGGCAATCGCCGACATAAATGTAGAGAACGCGGTAGCAAATCTTCCCGCGAGCGTCCGCTACGGCGAAATCATCAACTCCCGAGTGGGTTTGGGCGTCCTAACCTTGGGGAACCTTGCGGGCTACTCAGTCTTCCATAGTTTGAAGCTCCCCACAATGACAACGGCGGCCCGCACATACATCCTTGGCAACGAGAAAGTGCCGGGCAACTTTCCCGGCGACGGCCTGGTCCCACGGGATAGCCAAGTATTCACGAATTTGCCGGGATTCCCCGCCAATGGACAAAATGCGGTCCCTTCTCTTTATGTGACAGAGACAGATGTGGTACACACCGATGCACCGAGCCGAACTGACGATATCCGTGCCCAGCTCCGCCTGATTGTTCCAACTTGGTTCCCATGAAAAACAAAAATAAAATTTTCTTTGGCGCACTCGTCGTTTTATTAGGTGCGGTAATCGCCCTGTGGCCGCCGCAAGAGCCACCTTCCGAGTCTCAGCAATCAACCGGATCGGCCAGTCAGCCAACAAAGGTTGTTTCTAATCAGCCGCGAGTTCCGCCGGTAAAGCAGCAACCTTTGCCAGCGACTCCCTTGGGCGGTGCCGACCCCGAGAGGAAGTTTGCTAAAATGGGAGTTCTGGAACGGAGCGCTATTCTGGAGGAGATCGGAAAACAGGAGTTGCCTCAGATTTTTCAGGCTATGCTTGATGCCGAATGGGTGGAGCATGACTCCAGGAAGCAAATGCACCTTCAGACGACGTTTTCGAATGCACTGCAGGTGAAGAAGCCAACCCCTGAGTTTCTGGAGCAAATGTACGGGTTTATCATCAACCGTGCGAATCCTGAGTTTGAACGGCACCTGCTCATCGGAGCCTTGAAAGGAGCTGGAACCACTGAATCCGTGGACCTCTTGCTTCGCGTGGCTGAGACCGGGCCTGACGAAGAAATGCGGGGGGCGGCGGCGACGCTTTCCAGTGTTGCATCCAGTAGCATGAATGGGCCCGAACTCTCCCCGCTGCTGGAGCGCACATGGCGGGAGACTAGCAATCCAACTCTGATCCGGAGCACCGCCTCTGCAATGGCAAAAATCGGGAAACCCAGCGGCATCGAACTGCTTCTTTCGGCGGCGCTGGCAAGCGATGATCGGGACAAGGCACGGAAAGACGCGGCCTCTTTCGCGTTGCAGTTAGCCTATATAAACGACGCCGTCCCACCCCTTGCGGCGCGGCTGGCAAACCAGCCGCCCACAAGCGACGCGGTTCAGTTGGTCGCCCCCATCCTCGCCAGGATCGGGGATGAGACCGCCGGGAAAGCCTTGGTGGACTGGCTGCAAGGCCGGAATGAAAATGCCGCCGCGCTCATTGATGACCTGATCCGCCAACGCTGGCTCACCAATCCAATTGAGTCGGGCTGGGGCGCCGCCCTCGACCCGGCAGTGCCATTTAAGAACGAGGATAACCGCAAGGCGATCCGCGAAGCCCTCGACGCCTACCGCGCACGCCGCACCTCGCGCTGAGAGACTCATCAAAGAGGAAACCAATGCGCCGCCCGCCGTTCATGGGACGAGAGACAGATTGTTGTATTAGGAAAGGGCAGATAGGAAAAACGTGGGCCCCTATTCGCTGACGAGCGCGGGATGGAAGTTCAATGCTGGGCGGCTCTACGTGTGGTTCCTTAACGGCAGTGGCGCTGCGATCAACTTCGGAACTGGCGCGGGTCTCGCGGGTTCGGTTTTCCTTTACACCGGGGGACTGGGCGACTGCGTAGCGCGCCGCGCGGCTTGAGACAACTTTGCAAGGACTTAAGACAGAGCGGCAAAAACTCGAAGTCCCGCGGCGAAAGAAAATGGGATGCAGCAGGCGTGCAGGAGTGCTGCAGCGGCTGCAAGAACAGAGTGCCAGACTGATAGTCGGAGAGCGGATGAGCCTCACGTCGTAAACTGTTTGCGGTTCGCGAATTCCGCTGCGAGCGGATGCGCGATCAAGTCACCGGCACGACCTACAGCGACGGCACGCCGGCCGTCACGATGGGGGGAACTAGGGTCAGGCGTCAAATCATGACAAGTGGATGAGGGTGAGAACAAGGGACAGACAAGTCCCTTGTTCCTCACGCGGCGGGATAGGCGCGGAATTTTCAACGAATTCACTTGTCACCCTCGCATGGGGGGGGGCAGCTTCCGGATCACTTTCACTCAATACTCAACTCAAGACCGAACCCATGAAGACCACCAAGCTCACGAAGACCATCCCCCTCGCCCTGCTCATCCTCGCCATGCCGGCCATGAGCCCGCGTGTG
>BJFP01000376.1 GCA_014189875.1 Verrucomicrobiota bacterium
CTCCCGCTGGACATCGAGCCATTCGCGCCATTCCAGGACCGGATGACGATCCTGCACGGCTTGAGGGGCAACAATGCGGTGGACCACGGCGGCTTCTTCACGGCGCTCTCGGGGATTCCGGGCAACAAGCACTCGGCGCTCGGTGTCTCGATTGATGCGGCGATCGCGCAGGCCCTTCCCTCGGTGTTTCCGCTGCTCGCGCTGGGCGTTTCCTCCAACGGGCCCACGACCGCCTATTGTTCGTCGGCGTGGGGTCCGGGAAAGCCGATTGCGATGCAGTGCCGGCCGGAGATGGCTTACGAATCGCTCTTCGGCAGCGTGGGCGCGACGCGGGACGATTTCGCGACCCGGAAAAACCTGTTGGACTTCCTCGGCAATGACGTGCGACGGGTGCGGGCCGAAATCGCGGGACCGGAGCGGGAGTTGCTGGAAGCCCACGTCGAGGCGCTCGAGTCGCTCTCCATGCGCAACGGGCAGCTCTCCGATCAGTTCCAGAACGGAACGCTGAACAAGAACGCCCCGAAACTTTCGGATAAGATGGGAACGGTTGCGGAAATCGCGGCGGCCCAGTGCGACATCGCCGCGGCGGCGCTCGTCGCGGGGTTGACGAACGTGGTGACGATCTCGTCGGGCCTGGGCGCCCTCATGGGGAGCTACACCGGTCTCCCCGGCCTCGGACCAGTGGATGGTCACGGGGCCGGCCACGGTGGCATCTACGGATTGAAGCGGCCCTTCGAGCCGCTGTCGCACTACCACAACTACCTCGCGAAGCAGGCGGCGCGGATGCTCACGAAGTTGCAGGAGACGAAGGAAGGCACCGGCACGATGCTGGACAACACCCTGCTCGTGTTCATGAGCGATTCGGCCAACCAGCAGCATTCGTGGAAGGGGGCTAACTGGCCGGTCGTGCTCGTGGGCAATCTCGGTGGCAAGCTGAAGTCGGGGCAGTTCCTGTCGTACCCGGTCCGAGCCCAAGCCGCGGGTGGGGATGGCGGCAACCAGACCTTCGGCACGACGCACGCCACGAATCCCTATACCAACGCCCTGTACGCCACGCTGCTGCACGCGATCGGTAAACCTTGCGATGGGTTCAACCGGCCCGCCGCCTCGCTGGAGCCCGCGCTATACGGCCCGCTCGGCGAAATGCTCAATACGTAGTCAATCTTGAATGGCCAGAACTTGAAATGCGACCGCTGAAACAATATCTCCCGTGTCTTGCACTGACGTTGTTTGTTGGAATCGTCGGCGAGCCATGTTGCGCCCAGGATGCGGCCGACGTCGCGAAGGTCATCGTGCCGTTCGTGGAGAAGCACTGCGTTGACTGCCATGGCGAGAAGAAGCAGAAGGGCGATCTGTCGTTGCATTTGTTCAAGGACGAGGCGGCGATTCTCAAGGGCCGCAAGACGTGGAACAGGGTGCTGGAGCAGCTTGCCACGGGAGAGATGCCGCCGTCCAAGCGGCCCAAGCCCGCTTTCAACGAGGCGGAGCGATTCACCGAGGCGGTGAAGAGTGTCTTCGTGCGTTTCGATCGCACCGCCAAGCGCGACCCGGGCCTGGTGACCATGCGGCGCCTCAACAAGGTCGAGTATGTCAGCACGATTCGCGACCTTCTCGGGGTGTCGATTCCGCTGGCGGAGGATTTCCCCGCCGACCAGATGGGCCATGGCTTCGACAACATCGGCGAGATTCTGACGCTCTCGCCGCTTCAGCTTGAACGCTACCTGGCGTCGGCCGAATCGATCGTGAAAGCGGCGATCGTCACCGGCGATGTGACGGATCTGCCGAAGCAGTGGTTTGCCGGCACCCATAAATTCGAAGGGACGAAATACGGTCAGAATTACGACGACCGCGGACGAATCGCCCGCGATGACAAGGGGAAACAGATTCCCGATAAGGAACGGCTCCCCGCCCTGTCCGGCGATAGCTCGAGGCTGTTCTACGACAAAGGGCCGCTCCATAAGCGGTACAACGATCTCCTCGTTGCCGGCGACTACAGGATCATCGCCAAGTTGCAGGGGCATTTCGTGGGCGACGAAGGGCCGAAGTTTGCCCTGCTCGCCGATGGCAAGGAGGTTCTGCAAGGTGTCTGCACCGAAAAGGCGGATGAGTATTCCGCCACGGTCCGTTTGAAGGCGGGCCCGGTTGACCTCGGCGTGTCGCTGCTCAACGAATTCACCGACCCCGCCGATCCCACCAAACGACGCGGCATCATCTTGCATTCGCTCACGATTCTCGGCCCCACGGTGAAGGAATCGCAGGAGATCCTCTTTGCCGGTTCGGAAAAGCTGGAAGGCGACGCCAAGACGCGGTTCGTCCTTGAACGCTTCGCGACGCGGGCTTATCGCCGCCCCGTGACGAAGGAAGAGCTCGAGCGCCTGATGCGGTTCGTCCAGCAGGCCGGGAAGATTTCGCACTACCGGCTCTCGGCGGAAAGTTTCCAGAAGCTCCATGCCGCCAAGCTTCCGGGGGATGTGGCCGGTCGGTTGAAGCCGATGGAGAAAGACCCCTTCACCGACGAAGATCGGTTCGTGAAATCGATCCGGCAGCGAATCAAAGATGACGAGTTCAAGAATCATTTCCCGACGATCCTTGATGCGGCCGAGAAGTCGCCGCAGCCGTGGGAAACGCGGATCGGCCTGGCAGTGCGGGCGGTTCTCTGTTCGCCCAGCTTCCTCTTCCGGGTCGAACTCGATTCCCGGCCCACAGAGAGAGAGGCCCATCCGATCGGCGACTATCAACTGGCGTCGCGACTCTCGTATTTCCTCTGGAACACGATGCCCGACCAGGAGCTGTTCGACCTGGCGGCCAGGCAGCAGCTCCATCAGAACCTGCCGGCCCAGGTGAAGCGGATGGTCGCCGATCCGCGCTCGAAGGCCCTGTTCGACAGCTTCGCGATGCAGTGGCTGGGATTGCGCCGGCTGCAGGAGTTCACGCCGGATCCCAAGCTGATGCCCGACTTTTCCAGGCTCCAGGCGCGAGGCAACTGGACGGACCTCCGCAACGACATGCTGACCGAGACGGGGCTGTTTTTCACCGAACTCGTTCGCGAGAACCATAGCATTCTCGACCTGATCGATGCCCGCTTCACCTATATCAACAGGCGGCTCTCCCTGCTCTACGACATCGGTGACACGAACGGGAATTCGGGACTGCCGAAAGCCAGACCGATCAACCCGGCGGGGAAGCCGATTCCGGACATTCAAATTCTGGAGCGGGGACAGGACAGTGGAACATTCGCGCGGTCGGTAAACCCGTTCGTCCGGGTCAACCTAGAGAATACGCGTCGCGGCGGTTTGTTCACGCAGGCGAGCGTGTTGACCATGACCTCGCACCCGACACGCACCTCGCCGGTGAAGCGTGGCCACTGGGTGCTGGAAAGGATTCTCGGCACGCCGCCGCCGCCGCCGCCGCCGAACGTGCCCAGTCTCGAAGGCCAAAAAGACGCCGCCAGGCTGCCGCTGCGTCAACAGTTGGAATTACACCGCAAAAATCCCAACTGTGCCGGCTGCCACGCCCGCATCGATCCACTTGGGTTCGCCTTCGAGAACTTCGACCTGCTCGGCCGGTTTCGCGAAACCGACGGCGACACGCCCATCGACGCGAGCACCGAAATGTCCAACGGCAGGAAGGTCAACGGCCCCGAGGAAATGAAGGCGATCGTGAGGGGCGAGAAGGAACTGTTCAGCCGCAACCTGACGGAAAAGATGCTGGTGTACGCCACCGGCCGTGGCCTGGACTACTACGATGTCCGGACAGTGAACGGCATCCTTGCGGAGCTTCAAAAAGGCGACTACCGTTTTCACGCCCTGATCACCGCCATCGTGCAAAGCGACGCGTTTCGCATGCGGCGGGGAAAGGAGTAACCATGAGCAAGAATCTCTACCCCCGCCTGCTCCAAGCCATGAACCCATTCCATCACCTCAATGACCGTCGCTCATTCCTCAAGGGCGTCTCACTCGGCACCGGAGGGCTCCTGCTCGCCCCGCTCTTGCAGAAGATCGCCGCGGCCGCGGACGGC
>BJFP01000377.1 GCA_014189875.1 Verrucomicrobiota bacterium
GCACCGCGCCCACGATTACAAACACCTCGTCACTCGCTGGCGTCGCGTCGCGCGCGCGGCGGGACTGCGGCTGCGCCCGCTCGCGCAGGACGACGACTTTGATCTGTTTTACGTCGAGACTCCGCATCTTGCGGGAAATTCGGGGCTGTATCTTTCGGCGGGAATCCACGGCGACGAGCCGGCCGCGCCCGAGGCGCTCGTGCGTTGGGCGGAGAGAAATGCAGCGCGGCTCGCGACGATGCCGCTGCTTATTTTCCCGTGCCTGAATTCGTGGGGCCTGCGGAACAACATGCGGACGGATTCGCAGGGACGCGATCTGAACCGCATGTTTCACGAGGACTCGCATCCTGTCGTGGCCGCGGTGCGCAGGGTCACGCGACCGCACCGCTTCCACATCGCTCTGCCGATGCACGAGGACTACGACGCGCAGGGCATCTACCTTTACGAAGTGCAGCGCGGGAGGCACGGCTTCGGCGAGGAGCTGCTGCGGCGTGCGGCGAAGATTTTGCCGGTGGATCCGCGCGTGAAGATTGACACCAGCATTGCGAAGGACGGCCTGATCCGGAGGCGCATCTCGCGGAAAAAGTTTGAGACGATGGGCTATCCCGAGGCGATCTGGCTGCACCTTTTCCACTCGCAAAATACGTTCACCTTCGAGACGCCGTCCGAGGCTTCGCTGGAACTCCGCGTGCGCGCGCACATGGCAGTGCTCGACGAGTGCGCGCGCAGAATCGGCGGCTCGGAATAGCGTCGGCGGCGCCGATCGGGTGCCGTTGCTTTACAGCAGCTCGGCGTAGTGCGCGCGGGCGAGTTCGTCGCACTGGGACTGCACGGCAGCGCCGGTGTCGCACTGGAGCGCGGATTCGGCGAGGGCGCGGCAGGCGGCCATGTCGAGCGAGCGGATGGCGCGCTTCACGTGCGGAAGCACTGCGGCGCCGCAGCTCAGCTCGTCCACGCCGAGGCCGATGAGCAGCGGAGTCACGGAAATGTCGCCGCCCATTTCGCCGCAGATTCCGACGTGGATTCCTGCGGCGTGCGCGGCGTCCACGGTCATCTTGATCAGGCGCAGCACGCCGGGATGCGTGGGTTCGTAGAGGTGTGCGATGCGCTCGTTCGTGCGATCCACGGCGGTCGCGTATTGCACGAGGTCGTTGGTGCCGAGGCTGAAGAACGAGACTTCCTTTGCGAGCAGGTCGGCGATCATCGCGGCGCTTGGGACTTCGATCATGATGCCGGTCTCGATCATCTCGTCGAACGCAACGTTCTCGGCGCGCAACTCGGCACGGCATTCTTCGAGCACGCCCTTTGCGTCGCGCAGCTCGGGCAGGCCGGAGATCATGGGGAACATGATCTTCACCTTTCCATATGCGCTGGCACGGAGGATCGCGCGGAGCTGCGTCTTGAAAATATCACGCCGCTCGAGGCAGACGCGGATCGCGCGCCAGCCGAGGAAGGGGTTGTCCTCGCGGTCGGTGTGGAGCTGGTCGTGCAGCTTGTCGCCGCCGAGGTCCAGCGTGCGGATGATGACGGGCTTCGGGTTCGCCGCCTCGACGACGATGCGGTACTCGGCGAACTGCTCATCCTCGACCGGCAGATCATCGCGGTTGAAGTAGAGGAACTCCGTGCGGAAAAGGCCCACGCCCTCGGCGCCGCTCGCGAGCGCCTGCGCGATGTCGTCGCTCTGCTCGATGTTTGCGGAGAGCATGACCGGCCTGCCGTCGCGCATCGCCGCGGCGGTGTCGCGCAGGCCGGTGAGGTCCTCGTCGATCCGTTTGCGCCGCGCCTCGACCGCGCCGTATTCGAAGAGCGTCTGCTCGCTCGGATCGACGATGAGCAGGCCGCCGTAGCCGTCGAGCAGCACCTCGGAGCCGGATTCGATCGCGGTGAGCTTCCCGTGGAGGCCGACGACCGCCGGGATGTTCAGCGAGCGCGCCATGATGGCGGTGTGCGAGGTCTTGCCGCCGACCTCGGTGGCAAAGCCGAGCAAAAATTCACGCCTAGCCTGCACGGTGTCGCTCGGCGTGAGATTGTGCGCGAGGACGATGCGCGGCGCATCGAGTGCGCCGAGCGCGGCGGGCTCGCGGCCGAGGAGATTGTGGATCACGCGACGGCCGACGTCGTGGATGTCCACGGCGCGTTCGCGGAGGTACGGATCCTCCATCTCGCCGAGGCTGCGGATATAGCGGTGGATGACGGTGTGGAATGCGTGCTCCGCATTGCACGACTCGCGGCGGATCATTTTCTCCACCTCGTCAATCATCACGCCATCCTCGACGACCATGACGTGCGCCTCGAAGATCGCGGCGTCCTTTGCGCCGAGGGATTCTTCCACGCGCTCCTGAAGCTCGACGATTTGTTTTCGGGTGGCGCAGAGCGCGTCGCGCAGGCGCTCCACTTCGACGTCGCTCCCGCCGGCGGTGACTTTCCGCGGAGGCGGATCGTCGTCGGGCCGGTGTACGAACGCGATTCCATGGGCGATACCGGGCGACACCCCGATTCCCCGGAATCTGCGCTCAGTCTTCATCGAATTTTGAGAGGATGAGTTTCTCGATCGCGGCGAGCGCGGCATCGGCGTCCTCGCCCTCGCAGGTGATGAGGAGCCTGCTGCCCGCGCCCGCGGCGAGCATCATGAGGCCCATGATGCTCTTCCCGTTCACCGTGTCGGCGTCCTTGCCCACCCACACGTCGGCGCGGAAGGTGTTCGCGAGCTTCACGAATTTCGCACAAGGACGCGCGTGGAGGCCGAGCTTGTTGATGATCTCGACTTCCTTGCTCGTCTTCGTTCCTGCGTTGCGGCTGAGGGTGCCCATTCAGCTTTCTTTCTTTTTTTTCTGCATGGATGCAAGCAGGCGCTCGTTAAATTCCACGGCGCTGTTATGCCCCACGCTCTTGAGCTTCTGGTCGAGCGCGGCGACTTCCACGAGGCGCGCGAGGTCGCGTCCGGGGCGCACGGGGATGGTCACATGCGGGATGAAAAGGTCGAGAATCTCGTAGTATTCGGTCTCCAAGCCGGTGCGATCGATCTCGGCGATCTCGCTCCACTCCTTGAGCGTCACGACGAGATCGAGGCGCTTCTCGCGCCGCACGGCGCCGATGCCGAAGATGGCGGTGACATTGATCACGCCGAGGCCGCGGACCTCCATGTAGTTCCGCGTGAGCTCGGAACTCGTGCCCATGAGGTTCCGGCCCTCGGCGGCGGTGAAGTGCGTCATGTCATCGGCGACGAGCGAATAGCCGCGCTCGATGAGGCCGATGACGCATTCGCTTTTTCCGATGCCGCTGGAGCCGCGGATCATCACGCCCATGCCCTGGATGTCCACCATGCTGCCGTATTCGCTCTTGCGCGGGGCGAAGTCGTGTTCGAGCGCGAGCGTCGCGGCGTTGATGAAGCGCATCGTGACCATCGGCGTGGAGAAGACCGCGATGCCGTTTTCCTTCGCGACGGTGAGCACTTCCTCGGGCACCCGGTACTGGCGCGCGAAGATGATGCACGGGATGTGGCGCTGGCACATGGCGGCGCAGCGCTGGCGGACTTCCTTTTCGGAAAGGCTCTTGAGGTAGGAGAGCTCCGCCGAGCCGAGCACCTGGATGCGCTTGTCCGCGAAGTAGGAAAAAAATCCGCACAGCGCGAGGCCGGGCCGGTTCACGGTGGGCTCGCGGATGCGGCGGTGGAAGCCCACTCCATCCTCGGTGAGCACCTTCATCTGAAGCGACTCGGAGTGACGCGTGTAGAATTCGCCGACGGTGATGGTCGGGTGTTTCTCTGGCGAATTCATCCGCCCTCTTTACCAGAGGGTGTGCGGGCGATGGCAAGGGGGAACACGCGGGGAGTTGAGGGTTGAGAGGAAAAGGCGCGCCGACACTCAACGTTCAACTCTCCAGTTTCTCGACCACAGTGTCCCCATTTGACGTTTGGAGTTGAGCGTTTGGAGTTTGAAGTTTGGCCCGCCGCAGGCGCGTTGTGAATGTGAGCGGGAGTTCTGACATCTCTGCGCCGCTGCGCGGGGCC
>BJFP01000378.1 GCA_014189875.1 Verrucomicrobiota bacterium
ATGTTTAAGAAATGAATAGTCGTGTGAGGCGCGCGGCTTATGCCCGCACCGATGAGGGTTGTTGCTTCCGGAATGGTATGAGGCTGGCCGCCGCCGCGCTCCTCCGCAATTGCCGAATCCAGTGCCGTTCTTGCGTCCGGAATCGCAAGGGTGAATCCCATGCTTTACGCCCAGTGCAGCGTGGCATCGATGCGCTCCGGCAATCCGTTTCCGTTCCGTGACAGGTGCAGTCATGGACTCTCGGGCTTGCGGCATCACTTCGTCTTCGGGGCGAGTCCGGCAGCCATTTCCAGCAGCGCATCGGGCATTTTCACGGATGCCTGCGGTTCGAGGGAATTCGTCCCCGCCCATGTCTCGTAGCCGCCGAGTTCGAAATGCCGTGGCGTGGGCAGGTAGCCCATGTAGGCGTGGTTCAGCTCGATCATGAATGAATGCGCGAAGGGGCTGCGCTTTTTGAAATCGAGCCCCATCTCCGCAAACGTCTCGCACGGCGAAGTGCCGATGCCGATGTCACCGATGCGGAAGACCTGCAGCGGCGCGAGCGCGGGATCCACAGCCTGCGAGAGCTTCTCGACGCGGCCCGTTTGAATGTACGGCAGGTCGGCTTTGCCGGGGCTGGGTGCTGGGCCAGCGAAGTTCTTCCTTCGCCCAATCGAGCAGCGCGGGCTCGATCTTCAGCCACGAGAGCGGCGCTTCGCGGTAGCTGGATGGGAGTTCGGCGTGCTCCTTCCACGACACTTTCGCCAGCGCAGCGTTCACCTTCGCCACCACATCTTCGGCGACGAAGCGCATCTGCTCGCACGGCATTGTTTTCGCAGCGCGCGGCGTGCGGAAGTTGTTGTTGTTCACGTCGCCGCTCGTGCTGTTCGCCATCAGCGCGACGAATGGCGGATCGTCGTCCTCCGCGTGCTGCAATCTTTTCAGCGCCTCGCAATACATGCCGTAGTAGTCCGCCGAGATGTGCTCGCGGCACAACACACGTTGTCCGCGACGGCCTTCCACTCGGGCTTTGACATCGTGCAGCCGTCGATTGTCACAACGTTGCAAAACCGGGGATTTCTGCGGTCGTTGAAGGATGAATTCGCACCACCTGACCACCTGAATAGCATGTGGAAAAGGGAATCCGCGCGGAACGCGTGGGTTCTTTTTCATAGTAGTCTTTCTTGGTTGAGAGCTGCGGGGCTTGAATATACGCCGTAGAATCGCGCCTGCTCCCGTGTCTGAGTGTAAGATTCGCATGCGTTTGTCGCCTGATGCGCCTCTGGACGTGAAGTAAGGGCTCCATCTCCGCGAAGGGACGATCCGCATGGCGGTAGTATCAGTCCATCCATGAAAACACTTAGCCTCGCAATCCTCGGCCTCTTGGCATTTTTCCCGGTCCACCTTCGCGCGGATGACGTGGAGCGCATCTCCGACATCATCTACACAAAGCACGACGGCGTCGCACTCACCATGGAGGTCTTCAAGCCAGCAAAGCCCAAGGGCTCGGATGTCATCAAAAGCATCAGCGGCGGGTGGAAGTCGAACCACAAGGGAAGCAGCGACGGCGGATGGCCGCAGTCGGGCTACACCACCTTTGTCGTCGTGCATGGCTCGCAGCCGCGCTTTCAAGTTGAGGAAAGCGTCGCGGTTCTCAATCGCGCGGTGCGATTCATCCGCGCGAACGCCGCGAAATACGGCGTGGACCCGATGAAACTCGGCGTTACCGGAGGAAGCGCGGGCGGGCACCTCAGCCTCAGGCTCGCGACGCGCGGTGATGCTGGCGATCCAAAGGCCGCGGACCCTGTGGATCGCGAGTGCAGCGCCGTGCAGACCGTTGCGTGCTTTTACCCGCCGACGGATTAATTGAACTGGTTCGAGGATGGCGACAATGCGGTGGGCATCGGCAAACTCGCCTCCTACGCAGGTGCATTCGGCCCAAAGTCCGCCACGCCCGAGGGACGCGAAACGCTGGGCCGTGAAGTCTCGCCGATCGACTGGGTGAACAAGGAACAGCCGCCCGTTTACATCGTCCACGGGGATGCCGACCCGCAGGTGTCGCACACGCAATCGCTGCGATTCCTCAAACGGTGCGCTGAAGTCGGCGCGAAGTGCGAAGTGCTCATCCGACAGGGCGTGGGTCACGGCGGCTGGAATAAAATGACTGAGGACACCGCGCGCATGGGAGAGTGGTGCGACCTGCAACTGCTCGGCAAACAGCCGGAGCGAGCGCTTACATTCGGCGTCTCCTCACTTCCGAGCACGCCCTTGAAACGCTGAGCGGAGTTCTGCTCGCGCGACTCGGAGCGTTTCCCTCGACACCTCAGAGCCGCCCCTGCGAGCATCAGAAGGTGAGACTCATCGCTCAGACGAAAGCAGAAACCGCTCTACTGGAACCCTTCCAAGGGCTCCCCTTGGAATGCATTCAAGTCCCCAAAACTGTTGAGGCGATTGAGCGGGCCGGCCGGGAGATCGCAGGGTCGGGCGTCGCTGGATTCGACACGGAATCGAAACCCACATTTAACGCCGGGGAGAAAAGTAGCGGCCCGCACGTAGTCCAGTTCGCCCTTCGGGATCGGGCCTTCATCTTCCAGCTTCATCGGGCGGAGTGCCGGGCGCTGGTCTCGGATTTGCTGCAATCTGGGCGGGTTCTGAAGGTCGGATTCGGATTGCGGAATGACCGTGGACAGATTCGGTCCAGTTTGGGCGTTACGCTCCGCGCCATCCTCGACCTCGATCACGTATTCCGAAAGCGGGGCTACAGAGGGCAGATCGGCGTCCGCGCCGCTATCGGAGCGGTGCTCAAGCAAAGCTTCCGAAAGTCGAAGCGCCTCACAACAAGCAACTGGGCTGCGTCCGACCTCACTCCAGGTCAGCTTCTCTACGCCGCCAACGACGCCTTTGCCGCCCTTCGTGTCATGGAGGCCCTGGGACTCAACGGCCAGAGCGCTGACACGCTGAGAGAGTAGCGTGGTCTCGGCTCATTCGATCTTCCCACCATGAGGAATCAATTTCGCGCAGCGATGATCCCGGCTCTTCCATTTTCAAAAGTCGCGCTGCAAAAATGCCGAAGCGGTGGGGCCTGTTGAAGCTGATAGCGAATCTTGCCATTCTCTGCTGGCCCGCTACCTCTCCAAGCAATGAAGCAGCAAGGGGGATGGCAGAACCACTCCGGCGCGGATTTCGTCGGCGCACCGATCTGGGACGTGTGGACGATGATCCGCGAACTTGATCCGAAGCACATCGGTATGTGCTTTTACATCAGCCACTCGACACTCGAAGGCCGACTCTCATGGCCCGTCCAAGCGCGGCTCATGGAACCGTTTTACGTCGCAGTTTACCTCAAGGATTTTTACTGGAGAAAAACGCGAAGGGCCGGCAGCCGCTGGTGTGCCCATTCGGCGAAGGCTCAGTGCAGCGCAGCTTCCTCACGAATTTGACGACGACCAATTTCGCAGGGCTGCTGAGCCAGCATCACGAATACAAGACGCTCGGCACCGGCAAGGAGATGATCGCGAACATGAAGAAGGATCTCGCGAAGCTGCGCGAGTGGATCGCCTGAAACGACGCGTATGGAACCCGCGTTCAAGATCGCCCTCGCCGGCGTCGGCACGTTTGGCGGCGACGTCCACCTCCGCGCATACGCGGACCTCCGGCGCTTCGGCAGCGCCGGGCAGTTCGCGCGCGTCGGGCTCGACAAATATTCGCGTGAACTTTCGCCGGTGAAATTCGACATCGTCGCCGTCGCCACGTGCTCGCAGAAGTCGGTGGAAAAACCTGCCGTGGCGTTTGCGGAATGGATTCACCTGCGGAAGGCCAGCCGATCCGCCAGGGCCAGGTACTCTTCGAAGTCGCGCCGCTCGATGCGATGCTCGTGGAGGTGGACGTGCCCGACCGGGAATTCAGCCGCGTGCGCGCGGGACTGCCGGTGAGCTTCCGGCTGGAGGCATTTTCCGGCTGGAGCGGGGAGGGGAAAA
>BJFP01000379.1 GCA_014189875.1 Verrucomicrobiota bacterium
AGCCCGACGGCACCATCGTCATCCCCGAGCCGCTGCGCCCATATTTCGGCGCGGAGAAAATCGGGTGAATCTCAAGCGGTTCGGAAAATGAGCGAGGACCAGGCACCTTCCAAAGACCATCTGCCGCCGGCCCATCTGCGCGGCGAGAAATGATTGAGGAATGTCGCGCCCGATTATTGGCAGCCTGACGGCAAAACGCTCTTGGTGCGTTCTGTGGTCGCACAGTGCGCGGCGACCGTCCACTTTCAGATGCACGCTGAGCCCTTCGGCGCTCACGGTTGCGGAAGCGATGGGGGCGGGCTTCACATCAATCTCATCGCTGCCGTATGCGCCGGAGTAGAAATACGTGAAGCTCTTCATCGAGTAGGACGTGGGATTGGCGGCGGTGGTGGCGTCCACGGGCGCGGTGAAGACAAGCTCGAAGCCGTCGGCTTCGCGCGCATCCGCGGATCGCGAAGGGCGTCGCGCCTTTCCAACGCACGCGCTGGAGGCCGTCTGCCTTCGTGCCGAGCGAGGATCAGCCGCACGATGTCATGCCGACCATGAGGCTGCCAACCGGCGCGAAGTGCAGCCGCACGATCCCCGACGCGAAACTCGCGAGAAATGGGAACGTCGCGCCCTGATATTCGACGTCCACTTTTTCGAGGAACACGCGGCTCACCTTCGCATCGGTGAATTCGGCGACCATGAGCTGTCCGTCGAACGGCCCGAACTTTCCGCCCGCGGGAACAACGGCAAGGGCGGTGCTGCTGCGTCCCATTTTGTTGTAGGGCAGTCACACGGCGGGCGGACGCAGCTCATACCAGCTTTCAGAGTTAAAGCCCGCCGCAGGCGCGTGGCGAATTTTGATATGCGTTGTGACATCGCAAGGCCGCTGCGCGGGGCTCAACGTTCAACGCCAAACGTCCAACGCTTAACATTCAACCGAAGCGCTGCCGCAGGATGCTCACTTCACTCCCATGAGGTGCTTCAGCACATGAAGCTCGAGCGCCTCGTAGTCGCGCGCGTCGCGGAACTGTTGCACGAGCTTCGCATTCAGCGTGCGCGATTTTTCCACGAGGTGCAGGAAAAGCTCGCGGCTGTTTTTCAGATGATCCGTCACGGGGCAGCCGCGCTGGGTGCGCATCGCTTTCACGTCGAGTCCGATGAATTCGCCGCGCTTCCCGTAGCCGGATTCTTCGAGCACGCGGACCTGGTTGAACCCGACGCGCAGATTGGCGCCGCCAAAATTTTTGTCCTGATCGTATTTCAGCCCGTTCTGGTCGTTGAGGTGGACGCTCGCGAGCTTGTCGTGCGCTAGCGCGAAGGCCATTTCGTCGCTCGGGTCGAGGCCCGCGAGCAGCGCATGTGCGCTCTCGATGAGGCCCTTCACGCGCTTGTGATCCTTGGATGCGTAGGAAAGCGTGAGCGCGTGGCCGATGGTCGGCACGTAGGCTTGGTCCGTCGGTTCGTTCGGCTTCGGCTCGATCCAGATTTCGATTGTTGAGTCGTAGTCGAGGATCGCATTCACGGTTTCGAGCAGCCGCTGATACGCGAGCCGCGCGTCCTTCGCCTCGCGGATGTAGCTGCCCTCGCGCGCAAGCCAGAGCACGATGGCATTGCTGTCGATCGCCCGCGCGATATCCACGGATTTGCGCGTGCGATCCCATGCATAGGCGCGATCCTTCGCGCTGTTCGAGGTGTAGCAGCCGTCGGTCGTCTGCCCGGCGAACCACAGCCGTGGTGCGACGAACTCCGGCGTGAGACCGTGGTTGCCGAGCATCTTTTTCACGGCGGCGCATTTTTTCATGACCTGCGCGGGTGAAAGCGCATCCAAGCCCGGCACCACGTCGTCGTCGTGAAATTGCACGCCCTCGAAACCGAGCGGACGGTAGAGCGCGAACTTTTTCTCGTGCGGAAACGCCTTGCGCGTCTCGCCGCCGAAAGGGTCCGCGCCTTCGCTGATGTTCCAGGGGCCGAATGAAAAACGATACTGTGTGGGTTTGGTCTTGCTCATGTGGAGAGGTGGTTTTGCAAAGCGTGGCGTGCGGGGCTTCTTAGGATCGGGGGATGCGGTGAGTGACTCACCTTGTGCCGCTACTGTGCCGGAGCGCTTTGGGGGCGCGCGGTGATCTGTGCGTAGTAGTCGGCCCCGCAATGGGTCTTCATCTTCGCGGCATAGGCATAGAGCACCTGCAGCACAAGATCGAATGAACAGGGCTCACGCATCTAACTCGCTGCGCTTCGGTTCACGCGACGACATGGGCAACTTCCTGAACGCCTACACCGAGAACGAAGTCTTCAAGAAGACCCCGTTCGCCTCGCTCGATCAGAGCGGCGTCGGCCAGCTCGTGGAGATCGCCATCAAGAAGGGCCGCGCCACGCGCCCGCGCTTCGCACAGAGGCTCCGCATTTGTCCATCTTGCTCCGCTCGGTTGCGGCGAACACGGCGGCGATCCGGATAGTGTGAAGTTGCCTCATTTGTGATGGACGAAGAATGTTCGGCTGTGTCGCTCCGCTCCATTCTTGCACCGCGTGGGCCTGAACTACGTGAGCTGCTCGCCGTTGCCTCGGCTTCGCCTTCGCCCTGCGGGCTGCCTGCGGCAGGCGGTCTCCACTTCGTTCCGGTTCCGAGTGCCGGTCGCGCGCCTCGCACCCGCGCAGGCCGCGATCGATGAGAAGCGCGCCGCGAAGAAGAAGCAACTCACACGCTCACTCGCACGAGTCACGAAAGCCGCTTCAGAAAACCGGAGCGGCTTTTTTGTTTCCAGCACACAACGACTCCCTACTCTGCCGCCCCATGAAAATCCCCAACCTCGCAAAAATCTGCTGTGCAGCCACCCTCGCTGTGTTCAGCGTCCCTAGCCTTATGGCTGATCCCAATACCGAAAAAGGCGAAGCGTTCCTCGCTGAAAACGCAAAGAAAGAAGGCGTGAAAGTCACCGCCAGCGGACTGCAATACAAGGTGCTCAAGGAAGGCAACGGCAAGAGCCCGAAGGCCACCGACAACGTGCAGGTGCATTACAAAGGCACGCTGCTCGACGGCACGGAATTCGACAGCTCCATCAAGCGCGGCGAGCCCGCCGAGTTCCCGCTGAACCGCGTCATCCCCGGCTGGACCGAGGGCGTGCAGCTCATGAAGGTCGGCGCGAAGTATCAGTTCACGATTCCCTCGAAGCTGGCCTATGGCGAGCGCGGCACGCCGGGCGGCCCCATTCCGCCGAACTCGACGCTCATCTTCGAGGTCGAGCTGCTCGCGATCAAGTAAGCCACACACAAATTCTCACCAAAGCCGCCCTGGGAAACCGGGGCGGCTTTTTTTCTTAGCCTGAGGGAACCTCAGTTCACAGGCATGATTCCGATTATGAAGGTCACGACCAAAGGCCGAATCAAAGGCCAAATCAGCATTCCGCAGAAAATCCGTGAGCAGTTCCATCTTCTGCCGGGGACCAACGTGGAATTCCTTCCGCAAGGCGATGCGGCAGCCATCCGTCCGGCAGAAGGCGAACCCGAGATGCGATTTCCGCAATGGCTCAAGAACGCCCAAGGCAGCGCGACCGCGGAACTGAGGACCGACGAAATCATGGCCACGACGCGTGGCGAGGACTTAGCGCATGGTGCGCGTTGATTCAAACGTCCTCCTCGACATCTCGACGAAAGCTCCTCGCTGGTTCGCCCGGTCGGGCGAGCACTTGGAACCGCTTATCAACGCCGGTGAAGCCGCGATCAATCCGATCATCTACGCCGAACTCGCGCCCGCGTATTCCACCGCCATCGAACTTGTCTTATTATTTGTCGGTCCCTTGTCTCCTCGAATGCGCGGCGGCTCAGCTTTATCCGGCGAGAGGACGCGGCGCTCTTTTACGCGTTAAACGCGAAAGGATGCCGATCGAGTTCCGCTCAGTATCCTTCCTCGGGAGCCTCATCAGGCAGGACGTC